>DASSKS010000222.1:0-7430 GCA_035690245.1 Halococcus sp.
TGCGACCACCGTGGATATTCGAGAATACGATGCTGTGGAGGCGATGACTGAAACTGTCATCGAGGAACTCGGCGGCATCGATATTCTCGTGAACAACGCGGGTGCGAACTTCCTCACTCCTACTGAATCGCTCACGCCGAACGGCTGGCGCGCCGTAGTAGGCACTATCCTCGATGGAACGGCCTACTGCACGATGGCCGTCGGAGAACACATGATAGCAAACGACGGCGGCGCAATCGTGGCGATGGGTGCGACCAACTCGGTCAGGGGTGCGCCGTATCACGCCCACTCGGGGGCTGGTAAGGCTGGCGTCCACAACCTGATGCAAACGGTTGCAAGCGAGTGGAGTAGGCATGAAATCCGGGCGAACACGGTCGCGCCGGGCATCATCGAAACCGAAGGCGTGACCGAGGCCGCCGGCGGCGAACTCCCCGAAGATTTTCTGAGGGATATTCCCGCAGACCGTTTTGGAGTGCCCGCCGATTGTGTGCCTACAGTGTTGTTTCTGTGTAGTCCTGCGGCGGCCTACGTCACCGGTGGCTACTTCACTGTTGATGGCGGTCAGTTACTCGCGCCGACGCCATTCAGTTGATACACGATATCGTTTTTCCTGAATGTTGTGATCTTCACCAGAGATAGCGTTCGAGGGACGAATCGTTTAAATCACATTGTATACTCGCGGACAAGGTTATGATGGTGTGTCTCTGAAGTCACTCGTATGACCCAAATAGAAGACACGAGCCGCGAATACCGAATCGACCCGGACTCCTTCGCCGGTGGCTACTTCAGAAACGCCGTCTATCGCCACTGGGACCCGTATGAAGACATTCCACAGGAACTTCTCGAAGAAGATCGTCAAAAATTAATCGATAGCGAGATGACCGAAGCGGAGTTCGACGGGCTTCGGAGTACCCTCGCGTTGTTCGGCGCGGGCGAGGAAGCCGTCACCGAAGACCTCGCACCGCTTGCAATCGTGCTTTCTGACATCAACGACCAGATGTTCATCACTTCCCAACTGTACGAAGAAGCAAAACACACCCAGTTTTTCGACCGCTACTGGCGCGAGGTCATCGACCCAGTGGCCGACGAACGCGGCTTCGAGGTGACCCGGCCCACAGACCAGCGATATTTCAACGAGGACTACATCACGCTGTTCGACAAGAACGAAGCCGCGATGAAACGACTGCTGACTGAGGACACGCCAGAAACCCGCGCGAAGGCGTACTGTCACTACCACCTCACCGTCGAGAGCGTGCTCGCACAAACCGGCTACTACGGACTACAGGCCTCCTTCAGCCCGACTGGTCCCGATATGCTCGACGAAGACGCAGAATCCATCCACCTCGAAGGGCTTATCGAGGGAATCACGTATATCCGAAGCGACGAAGGCCGCCACGTCGGGTTCGGGATGCAGAAAGTCCGCGACCTCATCCAAAATGGCGAGGTCGAGCCGGATGTCGTCCAAAACACCCTTCAAGAACTGATGGGCCACGTCGCGGGCGCAGTCCAGTCAGACGATATGACCATCGATGCCGCCCCGCTCGTGGAGTACGCACAGGGCAAAATCACCCGGCGCATCGAAATCCTCACCGAGGCAGAGGCCGAACTCCCACCAGTTGAGGAACTCGTAAAAATCGAGGGGACTGAGGACGCGACCGCCGACTGAGTGGGCCGATACCGTTTTGCGTTTCTTTGCGGTTGCGGTATTGTCAGTGGTTGTACCGCGAGCGAGTGAAACGAGTGAGCGGCACTTTTTAGTCCAGGTTTTTGGAGGGGGTTCGACTGAGCGCGAAGCGCGAAGGAGGACCTCCTCGAAAAAAGTGGCTTAGAAAAGAACAGTTCCGTGATGGCGAGGCCGTTCCTCCCGGCGTTTCGTGCTGAACGCAGCGAGGCGGGCTTCGAGTTGTTCGCGCAAATCACCAGCCGGCAGGAGTTCATCGATTTCCATGTTCGAGGCCTGTGCTTCGATATCGACGTATTTATCGAACTCTTGCTTTGCGCTCTCGACGAACTGCTCGCGCGTTTCGCCGTCCATTTCGGCTATCTGGTCGCCAAAGAGGGCGTGAACGGCGGCGTCAGGACCCATCACGGAGATTTCGGCACTCGGGAGCGCAAGCGTCGCATCCGACCCGAACGAGGGACCGCACATCGCGTAGATACCTGCGCCGTAGGCCTTTCTGGTGATGACGCAGAACTTGGGGACTTGGGCGTTCGAGGTGGCGTAGATGAACTTTCGACCCTTGCGGAGGACGCCCTCGCGTTCGACTTGCGAGCCAATCATGAATCCGGGCGTGTCACACAGATAAATCAGTGGAATGTTGTAGGCGTCGCAGGTCCAGACGAAGCCCGCGCCCTTGTCGGCTGAATCAGGGACGATGGCCCCACTGATGTGGGCTGGCTGGTTGGCGACTATTCCCACGGGCTGGCCGTCGATGCGTGCCAGCCCAGTGACGAGTTCGGGCGCAAACCGGGGCATGAGTTCGAAGAACGATTCGCGGTCCACGAGGCGGTCGATGGTTTCGTGAACGTCGTAGGCTTTGTTCGGCTGATCGGGAATCACCGCATCGAGACTTTTCGGATTTTTCAAGGGTGGTGCGGGCGTGCTAGCCGGCGGTTTCTCGGTGTAGTTCTGTGGGAGATAGCTGAGGAGTGCTCTGGCTTTCTCGGCAGCGGTTTCTTCATCCGGCACAACGAGGTCTGCGCTCCCGCTCTGGGTTGCATGGACATCGGGACCACCGAGGGCCTGCATATCGACCTGCTCACCGGTCATCGCTCCAACAATACGTGGTGATGCGATGGCCATTCCCGAAATGTCCTCGACCATAATCAAGAAATCACAGAACACAGGAGTATAGGCAGAGCCAGCGATGTCCGGGCCATAGAGCACACCGATTTGGGGAACTTGTCCCGAGAGAATACATTGGTTGTAGAACATCTTTCCGCCGTGATAGCGGTCCATGTGGGTATCGCCCGGTTCGCGTTCTTCGGCATCGAGACGCGCACCGGTCGAATCAATCAACCGAAGCATTGGAATCTCTAGCTCCATTGCCCGTTCTTCGATGCGGATCACTTTCTCGATGCCCTCTCTGCCGAGTGAACCGGCTTTCACCGTATAGTCATTCGCGGTGAACGCCACCCGTCGCCCGTCGATGGTGCCAACCCCAGTCAAAAGGCCGTCAGCCGCGAGATTGTCGTCATCGGTGTGGCGTGCGAACGTGCCGTCTTCGTACTCGATAGTGTCGAAGACCATATCGAGGCGGTCGCGGACGAACACCTTTCCCAACTCCTCGATTTTCTCGTGGCCGCGCTCTGGACCGCCCGAAAGAATTCCTTCGATTTCCTCGCGGAGTCGTTCCTCGCGCTCGGTGAGGACTGCACCGGCCTCGTTCCAGTCGGTTTCACCAGCGTCTGCGACCGATTCGCCGTTCTTTACGACTTCGACCGACCGACCGAGGTGTTCTGAGAGTGCGGTGGCGATTGCCCGTGCGGTCTCTGCATCCACACTGTCGCCGATGTCGATTTCCATACCCGTGTCTCGGTTCCCCACGGTTTCAACCTACTGCGCCGCATCCGAGGTCGCTCAACCCCCACTTTTTTACTCCTCGGGTCGGCTCGTTTCACTCGCCGACCACTCGTCGCAAAAACTTGGACTGAAAACTGCCGCTCGCTCATGGTTCGAAACGGCTTCGCCGTTTCGTCATCACGAAAGACGCGAAGCGTCTTTCGAACGACTCCGTTCGCTCACGGTACAACTGCTTGCCTGCTCCGCAAACCGCACCGCGCCACACGCCTCCCCAGCCGATTCGCTCCGCTCGCGTCGCTCATCCACTGTCAGAGCTTCGCTCTGACAAGCCTGCACTCGCTATGCTCGTGCAGACCTCGCACGCCGATTTGCGCTCGGTGCTCACTTCGTTCACACACGAGCGCGAGCGCGCGCCACCGTCAAAAACCAAAATAGATTTCTGACTGACTGCATACATGGGCCACCCATAGCCAAACTCACGACCGAGCGGGCGCGAGCGACCCTGTGGCAAATTCTCACGGAATTCCTTTAACTCACGAGTACCTCGTTTCAACTATGGATTACGAAGCCAGTCTCGACCGCGCAATGGATTCTGTTCCCGACTTAGATACCGGCGACTCCCGACTCGACGTGCCCGACGCAGAAGCCCAAAAAGACGGCGCATTCACCCGACTCACGAACCTCGGACGGGTTGCGGATGCGCTCTCGCGCGACCCAGAACACCTCCATCGAGTTATCCAGCGCGAACTCGGCACCAATGGTCAGTTCGGTGGCGACCGCGCCCGGTACAACGGCTCCTTTTCGGGTGACGATTTCGATGCGGCCATCGACAGCTACGCCGAGGAGTTCGTCATCTGTTCTGAATGTGGACTTCCTGATACGCATCTGGAGATGGAAGGCCGGACGCAGATGCTCCGGTGTGAGGCCTGTGGCGCGTTTCGTCCGGTCGAGAAGAACACCGGCACACAGCAGACCAGACAGCGCCCGGATGTCGAGGAAGGCCGTACCTACGAGGTGAAAATCACCGGCACAGGCAGGAAGGGCGACGGCGTGGCCGAACAGGGCAAGTACACTATTTTCGTTCCCGGCGCACAGGAAGGCGACGTGGTCGATGCCTACATCGAGAACATCAGTGGAACGCTCGCGTTCGCCCGACTCGCCTGAATTCGCGTTCGGTGTTCGAAAGCGAACCGCACGGTACTTATCGTCGCCACCCCGACTCCTATTCGAATGGCGCGGAGGCCACGGGAGGCGACGGTGTTACTTACCGGTGCGTCCGGGCACGTCGGTCGCGCGATTCGGTCCCGGCTCGGCGATACCTACGACTGGCGACTGTTAGACCGCGAGCCACCGACCGGCGACCCAGAACACGAGTACGTCGTCGCGGACATCACCGACGAAGAAGCAGTGTACGAGGCGATGGCCGGCGTCGATAGAGTAATTCACCTCGCGGGCGACCCACGCCCGGAGGCCCCGTGGGACAGCGTTCTCGAAAACAACATCGACGGCACGCATACAGTTATCAAAGCCGCAGCAGAAACCAATGTCAAAAAATTCGTCTTCGCCTCCTCGAATCACGCCGTTGGCGGCTACGAAAGCGGACGGCGGCCCGATATCTACCGCCCGCCCGATGAGTTTCGACTCGATGGCACCGAACTCCCGCGTCCGAGCAATCTGTATGGCGTGGGAAAGGCCGCCGGTGAAACGCTCTGTCGGTACTATCACGACGTTTCAGAAATGAGCGTCGTCTGCGTTCGCATTGGTAACCTGACCGAAAACCACCCACCACGAGAGTACGAGCGCGGGCAGGCGATGTGGCTCTCCTATCGGGACTGTGCCCACCTCTTCGAGCGCTGTCTCGAAGCCGACTACGACTACGAAATCGTGTATGGGATTTCCGATAACGACCGCAAATACTACTCCTTGGAGCGCGCCCGCGAGGTGTTTGGTTACGACCCACAGGATAACTCAGCCGAGTACTGACTCAGCGCTCCTCGAACAGTCCATCGACATCGTGCTCGCGGGCGAGTCGTCGTTCGGTATGCCCTACGAGGCGCTGATAGACGATTTCACGATTTTCCGCGCGCGCGAAATCCAACACGAGCGTGACGAACGGGCTAGTTTCGCGTCCGGCATCGAGGTCCGCACGGGCGTACTCGACGGCGCGCTCTATGAGTTCTTCGTCGTAGTCTCCCTCCTCAGCGAACACGCGAGCGACAACCGCACTCGGCCCGAAATCGAGGTCAGAGAGTGTGAGTTTTCGGTCTTCGTAGGTCAGCGAAAGCGGTGGCGCGCGGTCGATTCGCTCGGGGTCTCCGTGCAGGGCGGCAAGGTACTCTCGAATCTCGCGGACGTTTACGCCACGGTACTCCTCAGGGAGAGAAGCGAGGTACTCGCGGGCGCTTTCTGCGAGACCCGTCGCCCCCATCCAGTTGTGCCGAGTCGCGTGGTGAATGGCCGCGGTGAACTGGATCAGTCCATGAAGAAAGCGCTCGTCGTCGCCAGTGAGGTCGAGCCAGCGTTCTTCCCACGCATCGTGGGCTGCGTGAAAGTTTCCTGCATTGTAGATTGCGATGCCGGCCCGGAGATGGTCGTTCATGGGATTTGTTCGGTGTGCCGAGTCAAACAGGCTCCGGGCGATGAGAACTACTCGACGGCAATGTCGGCCCGGTCTGCGAGGTGGTCTTCGAGCAGCGAGACGTTGCGCTCGTTTGCCTTCCAGACGGCATCGAGAAGGCTGCCGGCGACCGGAATCGACCCGCCAACCGTATCGATTCCGACGTTCACCAGCATTCGAATGAGTGTCTTCTGTGGAATGCCAAGCCGAGCGGCTTCGGCGACGATGTAGAGCGAGAGCACCGCACCCACGGCATCGCCTGAAACCGGTAACAGACCGATGAGCGGGTCGATACCGACGCGATAGCCGATTCCGGGGATACGAATCGCCTCGTCCAAAAGCGTGCCTACCCTTCTGGCTCGTTCGAGGGCTGCCCGTTCGCGCGCGGTGAGCGCTTCGATGTCGAGTTCATCTGCCATATCCTCTATACGACCCCGACACGGATAGGTTCGCTGCACACAACGAGAAGTTCTGCTCTCTCGTCCTACTCACAGACGATTCCATTTGCGGCCGAATACGGGAATCGCTGTTTCGTCCCGCTCGAAGCACGAAGACTTAAAAAACCGTGTCATCCCGTCACGACTGTTTTACCCTCTGAACCATATGAGTGCGCATGAGCATACGGACGCGGATGAACGGGCGCGTCACGACGGCCAGAGAGACCGTCGAAGCGCGCATCGAGGCGGTCACGGGAACCATCTACACGGAGGCGATTTACGCCGGCCTGACCGCGACGTTTCTCGTCACCCTAATGTCAATTATCGTCCCCATCGTCCCGTTTTTCGGGGTCATTACTGGCGGGGTTATCGGGGGATTCGTCGCGGCCTACGCCACCGGAGGGCTGGTCCGCGGGACCGTCCACGGCATCATCGCCGCCGCAATCGGTGGGGCTATCTTCGCCGGCTTCACCGCCGGTCAGGCACTCATTCTCGGTCTCGTCTTCGTCGAAGCGCCCACGCTACTCAGCCAGTTCGGCGTGCCGCCGACCGCGGCGATATTCTCGCGCCAACCGCTGGTTGCGCTGGTCGCCATCCTCGTTCTCACGCCGTTGTTCGTCGCGTTTGATGGGGCCGTCGGCGGTGTGGTCGGCAGCATCGTCAAGTGGTTGCGAAACCGCGCGGCCTAAAATGCCCCCACTTTTTTACTCGTCGGGTGCGCTCACTCACTCCGTTCGTTTGCGCACCACTCCTCGCAAAAACCTGGACTAAAAACTGCCGCTCACTCGGCCTTCAGCCTCGTTCGCGGTACAACCGCTTGGCGCTTTCCGCACCGCTTGCCACCGCACAGCAC
>DASSKS010000223.1:0-2748 GCA_035690245.1 Halococcus sp.
ACGCGGTCTCCGCGACTGGCGGGCCGAGACGGCGGTCGGACGCTATCGTGACGGAGAACTCTCGCTCGGACGGGCCGCCGAGTTCGCGGGCGTCTCGCTCTGGCGGTTTCTCGACCTGCTGGACGAGCGCGGCGTCGAGACGAACTACACCGAGTCGGATTTGGCGAGCGACCTCGCGGCGGCGCGCGAGGAATGACCGTCGTCGCCGACGCCACGGTCCTCATCTACCTCGCCAAACTCGACCGACTCGAACTGCTCGACACACTGTTCGACCGCGTGCTGGTTCCCGAAGCAGTCTATGAAGAGGTCGTCACGCGGGGGCGCGAACAGAGATACGCCGATGCGTTGGCTATTGATGACGCCACCGACGACTTCCTCTGTATGCAATCACTGTCCGGCGACGCAACCGACCACACGGGAGACATCGAAGAATCTACGAATCTCGGCAATGGCGAAGTAGCCGCTATTGCGCTCGCGCTCTGTGAGGACGCGCGCTGTCTGACCGACGACCACGCCGCCCGTCTGTGTGCCGAGTCGCTCGGCGTCGCCGTCGGCGGGACCATCTACGTCCTCCTCGAAGCGTTACAGACAGACCGTGTTTCGCACGATAAGTATATCGAATTACTCGAAGCACTCGACGAAAAGGAGTTTCGCATGAGCGCACGTCTCTATCGGCAGGCTGTCGAGGCTGGTGAAGAAATCAGCGAATAAGCCCGTTATTTGCTATCTCGCCGTATTCGATAGGACTGTTGCGACATCAGTCGCCAGATTTTACAACAACTCCTCGACGTTATCGGCGACTTCCTCGGGCGTATCGCCCACCGGCACGCCAGCCTGCTCAAGCGCCTCGATTTTGCTCTCTGCGGTGCCGGCCCCCGACCCCGAAACGATGGCCCCGGCGTGGCCCATGCGCTTTCCGGGTGGTGCGGTCCGCCCAGCGATGAATCCCGCTACGGGGGTGCTCATCTCGCTGTCGATGAACTCGGCAGCCTCCTCCTCATCCGTACCACCGATTTCGCCGCACATCACGATGGCCTCCGTCGCGGAGTCCTCCTCGAACAGCGACAGTGCCTCCACGAAGTCAGTTCCAATAATCGGGTCGCCGCCGATGCCGATGGCAGTGGTCTGGCCGAGTCCGCGGTCGGTGAGGTTATCCACGACTTGGTAGGTCAGTGTCCCCGACCGCGAGATGAGACCCACATTTCCCGACGAAAAGATGTTGCCCGGCAGAATTCCCAGTTTTGCCTCTCCGGGCGTAATCACACCGGGACAGTTCGGTCCGATGAGGTGTTTGTCGGTTTCGCCGAGGCGTTTTTTGACCCGGCTCATGTCTTGGGTGGGGATGCCCTCGGTGATGGCGACAACCAAATCGAGCGGAGAGTCGAGTGCTTCGAACAGCGCATCCGCAGCGAACGCGGGGGGGACGAGTACCACCGAAGCATCGGCGTTTTCTTCCTCTGCGGCCTCCGCTACGGTGTCATAGACTGGGACATCGTGGACTTCCTCGCCGCCGCGTCCGGGGACCGCACCCGCAACGACGTTCGTGCCGTACTCTATCATCTGGCCTGCGTGGAACTCGCCCTCGCCGCCTGTGATTCCCTGTACGACGACGCGCGTGTCGTCGTCAACGAGGACGCTCATTGGTCACCTCCAGCGAGTTCGACCGTTCGTTGGACGGCTCCTTCGAGTGTTTCCTCGATTTCGAGCGCGTCGGCGTTCAAGATTTCCATGCCCTCCTCGGCGTTCGTTCCTGCGAGCCGCACCACAACCGGCTTCGGCAACTCATCGAACTTCGAAAGCGCGTCGTTGATGCCACGGGCGACCTCATCTCCCCGAGTAATTCCGCCGAACAGATTAAATACTACGGCTTCGACGTTTTCGTCCGAAAACACCATGTCGAGCGCGTTCGCCACCCGTTCGGCCTGCGCGCCGCCGCCGATGTCGAGGAAGTTCGCGGGACTCCCACCGTAGTAGTCCACGAGGTCGAGCGTGGTCATCACCAGCCCCGCGCCGTTGCCGATGATTCCGACATTGCCCTCCAAACGGACGTAATCGAAGTCGTACTCGTTGGCTTTGGCTTCAAGGTCGTCCTCTGCGGCTTCGTCTTCCATCTCCGCGAGGTCCGGTTGGCGAAAGAGCGCGTCGTCGTCGATGTTCATGACCGCATCGGCTGCTACGACCTCATTCTCGCTCGTAATCATCAACGGATTGATTTCGGCCTCGCTCGCGTCACGGTTCTCCCAGAGGTCGTACAGCGTCGAGAGCACGCTTGCGACATCCGAGGCGACATCACGCTCGACACCTGCACCGTAGACCGCCCGGCGCGCTTGGTAGTGATGCATTCCAAAGGCTGGGTCGATGTGCTCGCGTGCGATGGCCTCTGGACTTTCCTCTGCGACCTCTTCGATTTCGACGCCACCTTCGGAGGAGACCATCGCCACCGGTTTGCCCGCACCGCGGTCCATCGTCACACCCACATACAATTCGTCGGTAAAATCGACCGCCGCCTCGACCAGCACGCGATTGACGGTATACCCCTTCAAATCCATGCCGAGAATCGAATCGGCGGCCTCGCGGGCTTCATCGTCGTTCTCTGCGAGTTCGATGCCACCGGCCTTGCCGCGCCCGCCGACGTGGACCTGTGCTTTGATGGCGACGGGATAGCCAATCGAGTCCGCCGCGTTCACTACTTCGTCAGTGCTTTCTGCTAGTTCGGAATCGGGCGTCGGCATTCCTGCCTCGGCGAAG
>DASSKS010000224.1:0-2696 GCA_035690245.1 Halococcus sp.
TGTGCGCCTTGGGCGTACTGGCTGCCGGCGGTGACGCGCGCATCGACGTCGAGCGTCGAGACGAACCCGGTCGCGTTCACGACCTGCCCGTCGAGCGTGAGTCGTTCGTCCTGTTTCGGGTCGAACGACTGCTGGGCGCGAAGTGCGGCGGATTTCCCGGTGGTTTCGGTGTACGCGATTGCGACCACTCGTTGACTCTCCGTGATATTCCCACTCACGTCGATGGTGTAGTTCTGCGCGGAGGGCGACGTCGAAACGTTCGTCGCCCCGATGAGTTCATCCGGCGAGCCGTTTTCGCCCACCGTAAAGAGACCGACGTAGCCACCGCCCGGCACCGACGCCGTGACGTCGAGCGTCTGTGTGTTGTTGAACTGCGAGACGCTTTGATTCGCCATCGAGAGCGTGGGCGAACTGACCGAATACGAAACCGTCGCCGGACCGTCCGTCGCCCCCGATGGGTCAGCAAGCGTCATCTGGACGTTGTACGTGCCCGGTTGGCTCGGCGTCGTGATGTTACTGATTTTGACGGCTATCTCCGCTCCCACGCCGCCAGGTGGAATCCGCGGGCGCACGGGGTGGGGAAGCGTGATGGTGAGACGGTTTTTCTTGGTGTTCGTAGAGACGTTGAGGCGCTTGACTTCGGTTATCCCGCTGGGTCGCTCTGCGATTTCGATTCGCTGGCCGCCTCGAATCGAGATGAACACGTCCCTGTCGGAGACGTTTGCGACGCCTGCACCCGGACCGAAATCGAGCGTTATCTTTTTGATGCCGTTCTGTGCGACGTTGTCGTTCGGCTGGGCGGCGAAGACGAACGTTCCGAGTGTATCGGTCCCCGGCGTCAGCGGGTACGTCGCGCCCGCGTGTCCCTCTAGGGCGAGTGCCGTCCCGCCGAAGGCGACGCCACCGGCGACCACCGAGAGCAATACCACCAGTACCATTCCCACGCTGCTGCGTTTTCCTGTCATATTCAATCTCCCCGGCTGTGAGGGGTATCGAGTTGATACCGGAAGGCCGGTCGTGTATAGCTGACGGATTCCTTTTCTCCGCGTTGGTTTTGTTATCCACTCCATACCAAGGCACAACCGACGCCGGACCGGTGTATTTAGGAGCGTCGGGTTCGTTCTCACGAACAGGAGTAAATGAACTATCTCTTTTTTACGAATACCCCCGCCCACGTCCATCTGTACAAACACGCCATCCACACCCTCAAAGAGCGCGGTCACGACGTGTTGGTGCTCGGTCGGGACTACGGCGTCACGAAAGCACTCCTCGAATACCACGACCTCCCGTATCGACTCTATGGCCGACTGGCGACGACGAAGTGGTCGCTGCTGCGCCACCTTCCCGGACACTACCTCTCGATTTTCAGACAGACTCATCAGTACAATCCCGACCGTATCTTCGGTATGGGTGGGTATGCGGCCCACGCCGGCGCGCTCTCGCGGACACCAGTAACGCTGATTCTCGATTCAGAGCCGACCTCGCTCGACCACGCCATCTCTCGCCCGTTTGCGGACACCATCCTCACCCCGCACGCCTTCGGGAAGGATTTGGGGAGAAATCACTACCGCTTTCGAGGGTTCAAGGAGTGTGCCTATCTCCATCCCGATGTGTTCACCCCCCGAGAGGATATCAGGGAGCAACTCGGCGTCGCACCGGACGAAAAATACGTCATCTGCCGGTTCAACGCCTTTGGCTCCCATCACGATGTGAGTCAATCCGGCATCGGTCCCAGAGAACGCAGGGAACTCATCGAGTGCCTCGCGGAGTACGCGACCGTGTTCGTCTCCGATGAGGGCCATCGGATGAAATTCGAGGACATCCCGGCGAGACCATTCAACCTCCATCCGGGATTGCTCCACGACGCACTCAACGAAGCCCACCTCCTCGTGGCCGACACCCAGACGATGGTCACAGAAGCCGCACTACTGGGAACGCCCGCGATTCGGTCGAATTCATTTGTCGGTGATTCGGATATGGGCAATTTCATCGAACTCGAAAGCGAGGAGTTGATCTATAATATCGGGTCGTTCGATGCCGTCATCAAGCGTGCGCGCTTGTTGCTCGAAGACGAGTCAGTATCAGAGCGATGGGAACGAAAGCGCGACGCATACATGGCCGACAAAGTGAACCTCACCGACGTAATCGTCGAGCTTGCGACGAATCCCGGCGGCGCGGAGGCAGTCGATGGGCTATCGCGCGGTGGAATGTCCGAAAACCGGCATCGAGACACGCTCGCGCCGGGGCGTCTATAGAATCCGGTCGATGGCTCGATTCGCCACCTGATAGGTCTCTTTTGCGAGGTCCATCGCCATTCCACCCGATTCGACCACGTAGTAGGGCACGAGTTCGGGACCGAACTTCGATTTATACGGACAGAGGCGTTCCGTGTTCGCGCCCACGAGGTCGTATTCACTCACCGACTCGATTGGCGGGTCCGTGGCGACATCGCGGATGATTTCCCAGTGGAGCAGGCTATTCACGCTCGTGTTTTCATACGTCGCGCGCGTTCCGCCGAGCCAGTAGTAGGCCGCATCGTTCGAAAACAGCGCGATAATCCCCCCGAGGTACTCCCCGTCGGGGTCGCGCGCGACATACACCCGACAGCGCTCGCCCAAACTCGTGATGACATCTTCGACGTAGGGCCACGTGACGCCGAAGTGTTGGGACTGTTCTGCATACCGCGCTTCGGTCGC
>DASSKS010000225.1:0-2387 GCA_035690245.1 Halococcus sp.
AATGGCGAACTTCGAACCGAGCGCTACTGGTCACCGTCGTTCGATGCGCTTCCCGACGACGGCTATCTCGATGGACTCGTCGAACGATACAGAACGGTGATTGACGACATCTCGGGAACGATGGACGACAGGGTTGGACTGTGGCTTTCGGGGGGGCTCGATAGCCGGACGATGGCCGCAGAACTCACCCGTCACGTCGGACAGGAATTCGAAGAATTAGAGACGTACACCTACGACGCCAATCCAAGTGGGGGTGGCAACCCGGAACTCGCCCGCGAGGTCGCCGCCCATCTCGGTATCGACATCGACCGGGTTGAGTTAACTCCCGAGTTATTTCTCGACCGTCTCGGCGAGGCGGTCGACCTCACCGACGGAATGCTCCGCTGGTCGTCGTTTCTCAACCTTCTCTCCGTATATACGCTCCCTGACTCCCATGCGGGAGTTCTCATGGAGGGTGCCGGTCAGGGCGAGTTGATGGGTCATCACCTGCGTCGCTCTCACTTCATGGGGACCGACTCGCCCGTCGAATCGCTGTACTGGAGCGAGGCGATGGCCGACCCACGGGCCGTTTCGGCGGTTTTGGACACCGATATCGACCCACTCCAGTCGTTCATCGACACCGCCGAAGACAGCGACGAACGAACCCAAAAGGGAACGATTCTCGAAGCCCACTTCGCCAACTACTACTCGCGGATGGCGTTTGCGAGCAACGAGATTCCACGCAGTCAGGCAGGAATGCGCGTGCCGTTCGCTCACAAGGACTTCCTCGAATACACGGCTCGACTCCCGCTCAAATACCGGATTCGGACGATTCCGTTCACCGGCGGGAAGATTCCCTACGGCGTCACGCAGGCCAAACTCACACTCACGCGGGAACTCGACCCCGAACTGGCGGCCATCCGCTACGAACGAACCGGCGTTGCGCCGAAATACCCCTTCTCGATGCACGTCGCAGGCTTTCTCACCACGACCGCGTTGGCACGACTCGGCCAACGGACGACCTACGGCGGCAGGAGCGTGCCCGACGACTGGTATCGGAACAATCCTGCTGTTCGGGAATTTTTCGATGACCTACTCGACAGCGCGTGCGAACGGTCGGTTTTCGATGGCGAGGAGATTCGACGACTCCAGCGCGAACATCTCTTGGGTGAAGCGAATCACATGATTACGTCGCTTGCGGCGGTTACGACGCTCGAACTCTGGATGCAGCGCAATCTCGATTAGTCGTTGTGGTTTCGCTCACCGAGTCACTGGTTCTATACTATCTGTAAAAACACATTTGTAGTCTGGCTGCGGTTGGCGCGCGGGAGCGCACGAAGTCGTTCGAAACGGCGAAGCCGTTTCGTGATGACGAGACGCCTCCGGCGTCTCGAACCATGCGCGACTCGTGCGAGGGATGAGCGAAGCGAGCAACGCGAGCGGAGCGAATCGGTTGGGGAGGGTGTGGTCTGCTGTGCGGTTTTCATTTGGACCGTGATTTGTCGTAGATGGGCTGGCTGCTGTCACTGAAGGCTCTGCGACGGACTCACTCAACCTAGAAAGCGGTTGATTCTGAAAAGCGCCCGAGGCGGGATTTGAACCCGGCGCAGACGTTCTTGCTCACCTCGCTACGCTCGGTTGCGCGAGCTGCGACTGCTGGTTTTCAAATCCCTTCATGAACGCTTCGCTCCTCACGTCCGTTCGTCGCAGAAGCGCCCGAGGCGGGATTTGAACCCGCGTCTTGTCCGTGACAGGGACAAATGATGGGCCACTACACCACCCGGGCTTACAACACTCGTTGCCCGGACGCACGTTTAAGCGTTTCCAAACGCGGGCGACATCCCCGGAAACCCCAAAACACTATATCTCGTGGCTGCCTCTATGCGAGCGAAATCGACAAAACAACCTCGTTTGGACGACCCGACCGCTGACTCGTAGCACTCACTGGCAGTGATAGCAACGCTTAAGTTTTCCCGCCGCATACGACCTGTAGTATCTCGTGATAGCCACTTCTCCCCCGGCCAGACACACATGGTAGACGTAGGCCAGCATACGCTCGTCCCTGAGCACGAAATCGTCGAGGACGAAACCGAAATCGACGAGGTGCTCACCGAGTACGACATCAGGCGCACCGACCTCCCGAAAATCAAACGCACCGACCCGGCGCTGCCCGACGAGGCCGCCACCGGCGACGTGATTCGAATCGTTCGGGACTCACGAACAACCGACCAAGCGGTCGTTTATCGACTCGTCGTAGACTAATGAACAGGGAAACCAGACGCTCGATATCGCGGGAGTACTTCTCCCAGGAACGGCTCGCAGAACACCACTTTCGCTCGTTCAACGACTTTCTCGACCGCGGAATGCAGCAAGTCGTTGATGAAAAGGAAACCATCGACACCGACATC
>DASSKS010000226.1:0-2070 GCA_035690245.1 Halococcus sp.
CCAGATTCCCAAGAGGACGAGCAACGGAATCCACCACGTGCCCGCCGCCCAGAAAAACAGCGTGAATCCCTCGATAAACGGGCGAATCCCGTGCAGAAATCGCCAGTGCGATGCATTCGCCAGCAACGTCGCCCCGGCTAACGTCGTAATCGCCACAGCCCCCGTATTGATCCAGTACGGCGGCGTGGCCGAGTGCGGGTCAAACGCGAAAAACGCCAATCGATAGAAGATAAGCGTGATGAGAATGAGATACAACATCGCTCCCAGAAGATACATGAGTACCGTCACGAACAGTACCTGTCGCTCGTAGATTGGGATATGCGGTGCCAAGAGACCACCCAGCGCAGAAACCGATTGCGTTGCGACGACGATGAGCAGCCAGCCCCCGTTGATGTCGTCGGCAAGCGATTCATCGGTCCCTCGAACGGTGATTCGCATGAAAATCGCATAGATGAAAATTATCCAGAGGAGGGACCCAACAACCCACAGGCCAATCGCAACCGTCGTCAGGTCGGTGAACACGACGAACTGATTTCCCAGAATACAGCTGCCGGCAACGACAGTCAAGCAACCGAGACCGTGGTCGTGGTCGAGCAGGTCGTGGAGAAACTCCTGCGGACGTCTGTACAGACAAACGACGGTCAGTATGCCCAATACCACATACGCCAACACGGTAATCCCGAACAAAACGACGGCAACGCGGTTCATTCCTTCTAACTGCGCGGCGAGCGAGACGATGCCCGTTGCCATGACTAGTGCAAAGGAACCCGGATCGAACGGATGGATGAACCGACTGCGAACACGCCCAGCGATGCGACTCAACGTGGTCCATCCGTCGCGTGAACGACGAGATGGGGAACGCACACGGGGTGGTGGTGTATCGACGGCTGGTGCGTCGTCGGTACGCCGTGTGTTGCGGTCGATGCTGGTATCGTCGGTGGGCATGGCGTCTGTGGGTAGAATCGGATACTCCGGCGCGTGGGTCGAATCGGTTCCTCAGAGACCGGCACCCGACGGGAAGTAGTTCAGCGTGTCGTCACGCCAGCCACCCTGTCCCTTCCCGATGTGCTCGTAGTCCTCGACGAACTCGATACCGCAGACCCATTTGGCCATCTTGTAGCCGAGGATGCTTTCGCCCCGGAGCCGGAGGGGTCCGCCGTGTGGAATGGGAAGGTCCTCGCCGTTCATCTCGTAGGCGAGAATCGTCATCGGCTCGGTCGCCTTCTCCAAGTCGATGACCTCGTAGTAGTACCCGTCAACGTCCGGGTCCTCCCACTTCTCATCGAGCGTCCAGAAGACGGCATACCGGGCGTCCTCGGTCGGCTGACAGCGTTCGATGAGGTCGGCGACACGAACGCCTCCCCACTGGGCGTAGTAGGTCCAGCCCTGAATGCAGTCATGCCGCGTGTTTTGCGTCTGTTTCTCGAAGTCGCGGAGTTCGTCGAACGATAGCGTCATGGGGTTCTCGACGAGTCCACCGATGTCGAGCGTCCAGTCTTCGAAATCGTTTTCGCGGTGTCTCTGATACTCCTCGTTTCGTGGCGGGCGGCCGTTGACGCGGGCGTACTCAGAGGTACGTCCCGCGTCCTCGCTGTCGGCTGTGCGATTGTAAAAGAGAAATTTGAGGACCGAATCGGTGCCGATTTCGAGGAGCTTTTTGGTTCGCATCGGCCTGCGGAGCGACTCGCGCGTTGCCACGATGTGGAAGGCGACGACGATACCGAGACCGAGTACGGTGAACGCGACCGTGCGCCAGAACGGGGCACCCGCAGTTCCCAGTACGATTTTCCCCATCTCGTACCAGAACCCGTGCGCCACGACCAAGCCCACGTGGCCGATAATGAACACCACGAACGCGACCATCCCAATCAGGTGAATGCTCCGGGCGGGCTGGCGTGCGCGGCCGAGGAGCCGCGGGAAGCGTGCGCGCAGTGCGGGCGACATCGCTAACCCCGTGAGGATCATCAGCGGCGAGAGGATGAAGATCACGCTGAAGTAGGTGAGCTGCTGGAGCGCGTTGTAGCCAGTCCCGTGTGGCATCTGGAACTGAAGGTACGTCAGCAGGTTGTC
>DASSKS010000227.1:0-2722 GCA_035690245.1 Halococcus sp.
GTCTTCATACAGGGTGTTTACGATGCCTTCCTCGACGCCCTGATACTGCGGTTCGCCCGCGCGCTCCTTTTCTAAGAGTTCTTTCAACAACTCGACACCGTGGGTGATGTGGCGGCCCTCGTCGGTGCTGATGAACTTGAATGCGTAGTTCAAGAGTGGGAGATTCGCACGCTCCGGTAATCGGCTAATCGCGGTAGAACCCACGCGCGCGAGGATTCCCTCGACATTCAGATGGTAGTTTGTCGCGGCCCGAGCGATGTCCACGGGGTCGTTCGTTTGGGCGGCCTTCGCAGTCAGAAGTCCCTGATGTTCGAACACCTCGCCGAGACCCGTGGTCTGGACGATTGGGATTCGTGTTCCACGGCGGGGGTCGAGTTCGGTGTAGTTGTCCTGGTCGGTCATCACCTCGTTCATGTAGATGTCGAGGAACTGAGTGTGTTTGTGCTCAGTGAGCGTGAGCATTGTCATGAACATCTCCTTTTGCGTGTTGCCCTCTAGGCAGGGCGCACCCATCATCCGAGAGAGATTCGTCGCGGCGTCACCGGCAACTTCGCGCTCACCGTCGAGAAAGCCAGAGAGGAGGTATCGAATCTGGTCGCGCTCTTTTGGTTCGAGCGATTGCCACGTTTCTCTGTCCTGTTCGAAGCCGATTTCGTCGAACAGCTTCTCGACGTTCCACGTTCCCAACTCGACGCCCTTCTGGAACAGTTGATACCACTTATCCCCGGTATCGATTCGCTGGCCGGAATACTGTGGTCCGCCCGATTGTGCCATACACCCACAAATAGCAGAGGATGTATGACGATTGTTCCTGCTATGGGTGGTGATTTAAAACAGGTATCGGCTGTCCATCCGTCCGGCGGTATCTCCGAGTTCCTGTGCCGCTTCGCTGTACGGGAGAATCGTCGTGGTCGAACCGTCGAGTTCCAAATCTTCGGAGAAGATGGATTCCATCACGTCCGCACCCTCTAAGAGGTCCTTCCAGTGGGAATACGGGCCGATGATGGCGAACCCGGAGTCGCGCGCCGTGGAGTCCGTAAGCACATCGGTTTCACGGCATTCGCCGTCGTAGAGGTCGATGTAGGCGTAGATAGTTCCATCGTGGAGGTACTGCTCCAACTGGTCGAGCAAATTGTCGAGGTCTTCTGGGTACTCCTCACGGAGTGCCGGATATGTCACTTCGGGAGCGTCCTCGATGGATGTCGAGAGCAACGCCCCGATGAACCGCTCGCGGTCGTCTCCCTCCTGTTCTGCCATTCGTTCTTCGAGTTCCGGTGGTGCATCGGCGAGGAGTTCTTCGATGCGCTCCTCGGAAAGCGATTCGAGATGTGTTCGCAGTTCACCGGAGAGGTCGTCTGGAAGGTCCTCGACTGTCGTCTCGGTCGGGACATCCGTGATTTCGAAGATAAAGTCGCCCGCGAAATCGACGCCCCAGCCCTCACTCGCCTCCCGATAGGTCTCGTTGTCGTTCAGTGCCGCCTGATACGCTTCGAGCCACTCGCGCGAGGGAAACCATTCGGCCATGGGTGTGAATGGCTCGCCAGCATCCTGATTGTTCGTGCTTGCATACACGGCTGTTTATCAACCTGTGTTCGCCCGCATCCGCACTACCGTATAACGACCCGCGTATCGAAGGGGAAACGAACAACCGTGAGACAACCGGATTCCGACTTGTCGCACGCGCGATGGAAAAACCAATGAGCGCACAGAACTACACCATCGAGGACTACTTCCCGACCGAACCGTGGCTCGAAAAATACCGCGAAGGCATCGAAGCCAGCGAGGAAGTGAGCAACACAGGCGAAGGCTGGGGCGTCGATTGGCAGGGAGAGATGATTTTCCACATCAAAAACCTCCCGCTCTCAGAACACGTCGTCGCCGATATGCCAGACGAAATCGTTTCGCTCATCGACGAGGCGTTTGACTCCTACTCCGACGAGGAGCTTGAGGAAATCGTCGCCGCCGCACCTGATGAAGTCCGTTCGGACATCGAGGCGCGGGACGGCGACCTCCGAGAGAACGCCTACGACGAGTTGATGGAAACCCGACTGGCGGACGGCCCGGAGCGGATGTGGCCCGAACTCCGCGAGGCGTCACCCGAACTGCTGGTCGAACTCTTAGAACAGATAGAGGAGAACATCACCGACGGTGAGACCGTTTACTCGTGGATAGACCTCTATGACGGTACGTGCCGGGAGGTCGCGGTGCTCCAGAGTCCCGACGAGCGCGAACACGGGTTCGTGCTCTCGGGCGATTACGAGACGTGGAAGGACCTCGTAGAGGGCGAGGCAGATGTCATCAGCCTCATCATGTCTGGAGATATGGAACTCGACGGCGATATGCAGAAGATGCTTCAATATTCCGATGCCGCGGTCGCACTGACCGAGGTCGCCGCCGCCGCCGAATCGCGCTTTTTGTTCTGAGCACTCCTCGAATCCATTCTGATATAAAGCACCTGTTATCCGTCGAAGTAAGCCCATTGTCATCCCGTTCATCTCTGGGAGTACAGTCGGCAAGCGCCGACACGAACCAACCATGCCAGACGACGAACTCGTTCAACGAATCGAAGACTCGCTCGAACAGGACCAAGAACAGTTAGAAGAGGACCTTCCGGGGATTCTCGCCGACATGGAGGGCCAGACCGACGACCTCGTGCGCGAACACCCACAGGTGATGGCCGACATCCTGAGCCGGATGGAGGAGATGGACATCGCGTCGTTCG
>DASSKS010000228.1:0-6508 GCA_035690245.1 Halococcus sp.
AAGTGAATGCCGGGCGTGGCTTGAATACGCCGAGCGATTCGCGTTCGTGTTTCGTTCATGCGCGGTCCTCCTCGGCCGTTGGGTCGGTCGTTCGGGCACAGTAAACCGCAGCGAGCAGTAATACGGCCATGACGCCATCGAGTGCGTGTTCTGCGAGGTGGTGTGTTTGTCGTGCCATCATCCCGCTCATGGCGAGTTCGCCAACGACGGTTCGCACCAATAGTACTGAAAGCGCAAGCGTAATCAGTAAATACGACCGCGAACGGCGCTGTGCCAGCGCAACGACCGCGAGACCGATGATAACCAACGAGGTGATTCCCGCGAGAAGCAGCACGGATGGAAGCGCAATAGTTCCAATAGAGACAGGCCCGTGGCCCATCCCGAGATGAAGGAGCGGATTCATCGGTTGTCCCGGGTGTCACGTTCCGCTTCGGTTCGGTCGCGGCGATTCACCGTCCACCTCTCTTGATAGCTGTACCGACTCCCGCTGTGGAGCAGAAAGACAATCGACAACCCATTAACGTGGATTACCCAGTCGGGTGAATAACGATTCTGGTGCAATAGCCGAATCCAACCCCATCAGGAGACGACGGGCCGCGAGATAATCCAGAGCGAGAGCACCGTATAGCCGACCATCAGCGCCACGAGCGGGAGATGGGCCTGCCGCGCTCGGGTGAGTGTTTCATAGCGTTCGACTGCCACGGTGTGGGCGGCCACGACGGCGATAATGTGTCCGGCAATGATGAGTATTACCTGTGACCCCCAGAACACGGGCAACGAGAGCCAGCTGAGCAGGGTAATAGGCTCTACCGGAGAGAACGACATCGACCACGCGAGGGCGGCGAGTCGGCCAAGACTTCCGAGAACAAATGGATAGTTGTGAGCGACCTCGTAGGCAGCGGCGATGGGAAGCACCGTCGGTGCGAACGCGAGCGCGACGTTCCGCCACTGCCTCCCTTCTCCAGCAACCCGTGACATCGCCTCGCTGACGGCGACAAACGCCACGACGAATCCACAGAGGCCGATTGCATAGACGAGCACGCTGGTCGTTGGTCCGCTGTCGAGTGCGTCTCTCAATCCAAATAAAACAGTTTGATACTCCGGCGTGTTCGTGAACCCATCGAAACTCACCGTATAGACCGTGGCAATGACGAACGAAACGAGGCTTAGTGTCCGAACGCGCCGCGTACAGCCCGCCCACGGTGGACGAAGCGCGACTCGATACCCGCCGTCCGCTTCGACGAATCGTATCGGAGCGACCCGCCCGAACAACCGATAGAGGACCGAAAGCGCATCTGCGTAACGAAACCACTCCTCTCCGAAAACGACACCACCGACGACCATCACCGTCGCGTAGCCGGCGATAATAACAGCGGTCGCCGCTGGTGAGCGCGGAATCACCGTCAGGTTTCCGAAGATTCCAATGCCGACGACGAATCCAAAGAGGGCGGGCCACGAGCCGAGCCACGACGGATACGAACCGAAAAGCGCAATTTCGTCGCTTTCCAGCCACGTCAATCCCTCATAGAGCGTGCACCACGGTGACAGTATCCGCCACGGGCTGCCGATGAGAATCGAGACGAGACTAACGCCCTCGAACCAGACCGCCCAGACGAACACCGTTGCGAAGTTCTCGGCTGCGACCTGTGGGCCGAACAATCCTTGGAAGACCGCGACGAGAAACCCGATGAAGAAGACCGCTCGCACGCCATAGCGAAGGGCCGTTGCGAGAGTGGCCGGAATCGCGGGGTGTGAGCGCCACGTTCGTCTCATCGAGGACGCTTCTCCGGTTCTACCGAGCCACACCGCGGTGGCGGCGACCGTAACGCCCGCGCCGCCGAATAAGAATTCGAGCGGAATCGGGGCCGCAAAGCGCGAGGTCTGGATTTGGTGGGCGCTCCCGATACCGGCGAAGGCGACGAGCGAGAGGAGCGAGACGATTGCGACCCGACGCCAGTCCATACCCGCTCTCACGACAGAACGCTAAAGAAGTCATTGATACGTGCTGTCGGTACGATTCTCGAATCCAGAAGGGCAACGCGAGCCTTATTTGTCGCTGAGAGGAAGGTACGTCCATGCAGGCGCGGACCGCGGTGGCGGCGGTGCTCGTCGTCTCGGTGCTGGCCGGGACGGTGGCCCTCGGATTCTCCACCGTCGCCGATTCGGGCGGGTCACTCACCGAAGACTGGGTGAGTGAGACGCCCCGCCCGAATCAGGTCAACCATCACTCGGTCGCCGCAGCGCGCATCGGCAATCATACATTCATCGCGACCCCGGTGAGTGCGGTTTCGGGCAACAGCAAAGAGCGGTGTGCGCTCGTCATGCTCACCGGGAACGGCACAATCAGGTGGCGACAGGAAATCGCCAAGAAAGCGTGTGCCATCCACGGCATCGGCGACCCGACCATCGCCGATTTCGACGGCGATGGAAACCCGGAGGTACTCGCGCCCACGACCGAGGAGGTCCTCTATGGATACGACGCAGTCACCGGCGAGACGGAACTACACGTCAACTTGTCCTCGTTCGGGTATAGCCAACCGGTCGTTCTCACCGAACCGAGCCGAAAAATCGTCGCCGTGGATTTCAACGGTACTGTCTTTGGGATTCAGCCCAACGGGACGGTCGTGTGGCGACGCCACGTGGCGGCTGGCGTGACCGCCGACATCGGGAAGGGAGACTTCGACCGCGATGGCGGGCCGGAGGTCGTGGTCGGCACGTCGGGAAACGTCACTCTGTTCGAACCGAACGGCACCGTCAATTGGGAAACGCCCGTTTCAGCGACGTTCGTCGTCACCGGTGAGGTAGCCGGGAATCAAACGATATTTATTGCCAACAACGACGGTGTCGCTAGACTCGACGGCGAGAACGGAAAAATTCGCTGGCGGTGGCACACGGAGAAGAATCGACCCGCTATCCATGCGCTGGGTGATGGCGACGAAGACGACAAGAAAGAACTCTACGTTGCGACCGGCGACGGCAACCTCTATGCGCTCTCTGCGCGAACGGGTGCTGTCGAGTGGCACGCGACGCTCTCAGTCGAAGATAATATTATTCCCGCGCCGGCCCTCGGCGATGTCGATGGCGATGGCCATCCAGAACTAGTAACTGTGACGAACAGCGGCATCGTCTCCGTTCGCAATCCGAAGACTGGCGAGTTGCTCGCGTCCTATCAACGCGAAGTCGCCATCTGGACCCATCCGACGCTCGCAGACCTCGATGGCGATGGTGCTTTAGAAATCCTCGTGCTGTACGGCGATGGCCGCGTCGTTGCGCTCTCGTACACACCGTAGCCGGCGATAGGTCCTCGGCTATGGGTGAACTGCTAAATTCGTGGTCTCCTATCGAGACGAGTAGTTCGATTCCAGAATGTTGCCATACCGCGAGCGTTATTCACGACTGGGGAATACGCGGGTGTATGCGGGCGCGAACCGGACTGGCGGCAGCGCTCATCGTCGCGGCGCTGGCCGGGACGGCGGTTCTCGGATTCAGCAGCGTTACCGACTCGGGTGGGACGCTTACTGAAAAGTGGGTGAGCAACACCAAAACCGGCATCCTCGGCAATCACCACGCCCCAGCCGCCGGAATCGTCGGAGGGAGAGGCATGGTTTTCGCGCCGATTAGCGGCGAAGGTGACACTCACCAGTGTCGGCTCGTCGCAATGAACGCAGACAGTGCGACACCACGCTGGCGCTATCACGTTCCTCCTGCGAACTGTACGATTCATTCGGTCGCCGACCCGGCGCTCGCAGATTTCGATGGCGATGGGCAAAAAGAGGTCATCGCCACCACGACCGAGGAGGTGGTCGTTGCGTTCGACCCGCTCACCGGAAAAGAGGAGTTCCGACACGAACTCACGGACTACGGCTACACTCAACCCGTCGTCGCCGACCTCACTGGCGATACCACACCGGAAATCGTCGTCGTTGACTTTCAGGGAATGGTGTTCGTCCTCCGTCCGAACGGAACGACCGTCTGGAAGAAGAATCTCGCCTCGCAGACGGAGGCCCAGCCCGCTGTCGATGATTTCGACGGGGATGGTGGGAGGGAGGTGGCCGTCGGCACCGGAACACGAGTCATTCTCGTCGAAGGGAACGGAACGATTGCGTGGAATACGACGAAACCGTTTGACTCGACAGTGACATGGATGACGACCGGACAGGCCGACGGCGATTCGGCGCTCGAAATCGTGGCGGCGACCTTCGGCGGGCGGGTAGTGGTTCTCGATGGCAACCACGGCACAGTCCAGTGGCGCAAAGACCTCGGTGACCTCGCAGCGGTCCACGCCTTCGGAGACGGCGACAGCGATGGAACACCGGAGGTGTATGCAGTCGCAAAAGACGGGACACTCAGGAGCCTCGACGCAACCGACGGAACTGTGGAGTGGACCACACAACTCACCACCGAAGAAGTCCAGATGACGCCACCGCCGAGCATGGGCGACATCGATGGCGACGGCAATCCAGAACTCGTCGCCGTGACGAATACTGGAATTGTCTCGGTAGCCGACCCGAAATCAGGCGACATCCGCGCGTCCTACGAGCGCGAGGTTCCGATATACGTTCATCCCACAATCGCAAACACGGATGGAGACGACGCCGCAGAGATATATGTCATCTATGGTGATGGTCGCGTGGTAGCGCTCTCGTATGAGAAGTGACGAATGGACTCCGCTCGATTGAACTCGGCCAGAATTTCGGTCATCGTTGCTGGGGTTGGCGCGCGCTGTGCGCCGTTCATCGGCGCGCAACATCGTGCGAGGGATGACTGAGCGAGGGCGAAGTCGTTCGAAAGGCGCGAAGCGCCTTTCGTGATGACGAGAGAGCGAAGCTCTCTCGAACCACCCGAGTGAAGGAATCGGCTGGGGAGGCGTGTGGCGCGGTGCGGTGGCGGTTTCTCATTTATACCAGCGTTCGTGGTTTGTCGCTAATTCCACCCTATTTGATGCGGTACTAAATGATTGAACCAATCGACTGGAGAGGGTGTGACCCGCGGTTTTATTTATATCATGATTTATTCAGTAGAACAGAATAGAAGTTATAAATTTCGCCATTTAATGACTCTGAATACGATTTCTCTATATACTACTCACGGTTATGGCTCCTCTGCTGCAATCCGCAAAATCGAGTCGGTGAGCACCGAAACGCCGATGTCGAGGGATTTTTCGTCCACGTCGAACGTCGCGGTGTGGTGGCCACCGGGATGGTCGGTGCCGACGCAGACGTAGGCCGCGCGCCCGCCGTTTTGCTGTACTTCGCGCATGAGATAGGTCGCGTCTTCGCTGCCACCGAGGGTGTCGCGCTCTACCGGCGATTCCACCGTGTCCGTTTCGGTGGCGACATCGTACACGACATCCACGAGTTCGCCATCGCTGATTGCGCTCGGTGCGCTACCCACCGTCGAAATCTCGACCGAACAGCCGTGCATCTCGGCGGCAGTTTCGTGCACGCGCTCTGTGCGCTCGCGCATATACTCCATCAGTTCGGTGGTTTCGCCCCGGACTTCGCCCTCGATGAACGCTTCTTCGGGAATGATATTGGTTGCACTGCCGCCACCGACCACTCCGGCATTGACGCGAGTTGAACCGTCCTCGTGACGTGGGATTGCGTACAGGTTTTGAATAGCGGTAGCCATCGCCTGTACCGCGTTCTTGCCCACATTTGGTTTGCCACCGGCATGGGCCGATTCACCAGCGAAGTCCGCCCGGAAGTGATGCACCGCGAGAAATCCGCCGACGCCCGCGACCACCTCGCCCGTGGGGTGGTCGAGACCGACGTGAACCGCGAGTAGGTAATCCACATCGTCGAGATGACCGCTTTCTGCCATCGGTTTTCCCCCGGCGACCATCTCCTCACCCGGTTGGAAGAACACCTTGAATGTGCCCTCGAAATCGCTCTCGACGATGGCTTCAAGTACACCAATGCCGATGGTCGCGTGGGCATCGTGGCCACAGGCGTGCATCGCGCCGGTTTCGGACCGAAACCCTTCCTGTACTGGTGTGTGTTCTTCGCTTTCCGATTCTTCGCGGGGTAATCCGTCGATGTCAACCCGGAGCGCGATTGTGGGTCCGTCGCCGCGTTCGAGGACAGCCAGTGCGCCGGTGTATCCTCCCTCCAGTCGGTCGAGAATCTCCTCGCGTGCGCCGGCATCGAGCGCTTGCTCGTACCACTGTCTGAGTTTGGTATCGTCCGGCAAGGCAGTCCGTTCGCCGTCGGCGAGTACCTCGGGACCGACGAACAGCTCATCGACGCCGATGCGTTCACATTCCTCGACGATGCGGCTGGTGGTGTAGAACTCGCGCCACGCGGGTTCTGGGTGGCGGTGGAGGTCACGGCGCAGTTCTACGAGTTCGTCGTGGCGCGTCTGCTGCATACTCGGGATGGCAGTCGGGGGGACTTAACTGTTCGAGCGTCCGGTCTGGCGAACGTGGTCGATTTCGATTTCGACGTGGATACCAGTAGGGAACTCACCGCCTGCAACGGTGCGCGCGAACTCGTCGTGGCCGACGATT
>DASSKS010000229.1:0-3021 GCA_035690245.1 Halococcus sp.
TCGCGGGCTTGGGCGACCGCGCCATCGACGTAGCCCGTCGCGGCCTCGACCAGCGATTGAGGCACATCGACAGCGGGAGCACCATCGCCGTACTCGACGGTGAACCCATCGAGGGTGAGGTCACCGGCATCGACGCGGAGACGGCCATCCGAACGGGCGGTGACCGAGACGGTGGCCCGGCGTTCGATGGCACAGGGTACTGCTGGTTCGCCGTAGACGACCGCGTGTTCGCCGAAGAGATAGACCTTGCCGGGGGCGCTTGAGACCGCCATATCGCTGTCTCTGTCGGCGGGCTTAACAGTGTTTGTGAATCTATCGGTCTTGCGAATCATAAACGAGACGATGCTGACCGCTACTCAGCGGACAAAAAATAGATCGGATGACGATATTGACGGTAGATAGAACCATACTGGGGATTAAATTTCATTGCCTCGGGAGGAGTTTAAAATCACGGGTTTTTATTTCTCGACTCGATTACTTCTCGGACTATCCAGAAAGCGATTACGAGCAGAATCACTCCGCAAGCGAGCAATATCCATCCAATTGTCCCTCCTGAGACCCTATATGAACCGATATTGTAATATATCGCTCGGCAACTGCTTCGTATTAACTCTCCATTTAAAAAGACGTCTGTGCATTCAGTAGTAGGTAACACCGCAACAAACGCATACACAAACAAGAGACCAACGACAAAGAGAACAACACCGAATATACCCTTGATGACCGACACAACGTCCATGACCAAACCATCATCTTTCTACTTACATAAACACCCGCTATACAGGATTATTTATCATCTACCGCGAGCGTTCACCCGTCGAATTAAATTCCTTCCTCGAAGTCCTCGAGCGCGTAGCCCGGCTCCCTGCCGGTACGGTCGAGCGTCTCGTTTGCGAGCAGCCAGTAGACCACCGAGAGCGCCCGGCGGCCCTTGTTGTTCGTCGGTACGACCAAATCCACATTGCTCACCGAGTTGTTCGAATCGCACATCGCAATGACCGGGATGCCCACGGTAACTGCCTCAGTCACGGCTTGGGCATCACCGATGGGGTCGGTCACAACGAGTACATCAGGCTCGATATACCCATCGTAATCGGGGTTCGTGAGCGTCCCCGGAATGAACCGTCCAGTGCGAGCGCGCGCGCCGATGGTCTCTGCGAATTTTTCGGCGGGAAAGCGTCCGTACTGCCGTGAAGACGCCACGAGCACGTTCTCGGCATCGTAGTTCGCAAGGAAGTCAGCAGCCGTCCGAATGCGTTCGTCGGTTCTGCCGACATCGAGCACGTACAGCCCATCCGTGCGTACTCGATGGATGAACCGCTCCATGTCCTTCGTCTTCTGTTGGGTGCCGATGTGGACGCCTGCACCCAGATAATCCTCGACTGGAATGAGCAGGTCTGCTTCCTCGTCGGCCATCACGTCCTCGTCGAACGCCGGGCCTGCCTCCTCAGCCTCGGTTTCGGTTTCCGGCGGAGCAGCATCGGCCTGTTCGTCGGTCGTTTCGTCTCTGACATCCGTGTTGGGGTCCTCTGCGGGTTGCGCGCCGGCTTCGCCGGTCGGCTCTTCTTCGATTTCGCGTTCCGCCGCGTCGAGACCCTCTTCGTTGTCGCTCATGCTGTTTCCTCGATTCTAATGAGTTCGTTGAGTTTTGCGGTGCGCTCGCCGCCGACTGCGCCCGTCTTGATGAACGGCGCGTCGGTCGCCACGGCAAGGTGTGAAATCGTCGTATCCTCCGTTTCGCCCGAGCGGTGAGAAACCACCGGCGAAAGCCCATTTCTGACGCCGAGTTCGACCGCATCGAACGCATCACTGAGTGTCCCGATTTGGTTCGGTTTCACCAAAATTGCGTTCGCCGATTCGTGTTCGATACCGCGTTCGAGTCGGTCTGCGTTCGTCACGAACAGGTCGTCGCCACAAATCAGTGTGTCGTCGCCAACGCGGTCGGTAAGGTCGGCAAAGCCCTCGAAATCCTCCTCATCTAGTGGGTCTTCGACGTAAACGAGGTCGTACTCGTCTACGAGGTCCGCGACGTACTCGACCTGTTCTTCGGGTGTCCGTTCCGTATCGTCATAGCGATAGACCGCTTTTTCAGTGTCGTAGAGTTCCGTCGCGGCCACGTCGAGACCGAGTCGAATCTCGAAACCGACATCGGTTTCGACAGCGCCAACGGCATCCGTCATCAGTTCGAATGCCTCACCGTCCTCGATTTGTGGTGCCCACGCGCCTTCGTCACCCTTGTTCGTCGGGATGTCCCAGTCGTCGAGACGGTCGCCGACTTCGGCGTGAACCATCGCGTTGGCGAACACCGCGTCCGCGACGCTCGGCGCACCAATGGGCACTGCGTGGAATTCCTGAATGTCCGTCGCGTCGTTTGCGTGCTCGCCGCCGCCGATGACGTTGCCGAGCGGAGTGGGAAACTCGTTTCCGCGGAACGCCCCTCCCAAGTGCTGGTACAGCGGTGCGCCGAGGGTGTCGGCGGCAGCCTTCGCGGCGGCCATCGAGATAGCAACCGCCGAGTTCGCCCCGATTTCCGCGAAGTCGTCGGTGCCGTCGGCGGCGCGCAACGCTTCATCGACCGAGCGCTGGTCGCCCGCATAGACCTGTCCCTCGATGCGCGGCACGGCGTGCTCGCGTGCGCTCGCGATGGCTTCGTCTGCGGAGAGAGAAACCGCCTCGTGTGCGCCCGTGCTCGCCCCACATGGGGCCGCCGCCCGGCCGAACCCGCCCGATTCGGTTGAGACTTCCGCCTCGACTGTGGGATTCCCACGAGAATCGAGAATCCGACGAAGCCGGATTTCGGTAACGAGCGTCATCGCTCGCCCCGCCATACGGTAAAGGGCAACACGTCCGCGTCGTACTCCTCGGCGGCAATCAGAATCGGTTCGGTACTCTCGGTCTGAATCAACACGGGCGCACCGTAGGCGATTTGCAGTGCTCGCGCGCCGATGATGCGTGCCTTTTCGTATCTGTTGTAGCGTTGGCTCGCCATCGACATCACTGGTAGGGAGCCACGATGTCAAC
>DASSKS010000230.1:0-2469 GCA_035690245.1 Halococcus sp.
CGCTTCTATACCGCGTGGAACGGCGGTCCGGCCAGCACTCGCCGCTGGCTCCAGCGGTTCGTTCACTACTACAACACGCAACGACCGCATCAAGCGCTCAACGGCCGTATCCCGGCAGAGGAGGCTTAACTAGACAGCGCCGAATAAGCTTTCTGCCGTCGGACCCGATACACCGCTCAGGGAAGGTAGCGAACAGACACAACCCCATCCTCGGCATCGCTCCGTACTTCGACGCGATTCACTCCAAGTCGTGCCGCGCGCGAAAGCGTTGCCTCGTCATCGAGTATATCCGAAACGGCCTCATCGACCCGTTCTGTGGGTACGGTGAGTACGTGAAGCTCTCCAACACCCGCCCGTTCTCGTCTCGTCATCTCGCCGTTTGCCTGTGTGGCTGCAATCTCGCGTTCCTGTGTCGTGGGAGACTCCTCACTTCGCTCCGTAGTCAACGAGCGGCGCGCTTCGATATCTATGATTTCCCACGTGACCTCCAGTTCTCCTTCGGCTGCAATCGTCGCGTCCAGCGCCTCGCCTGCCTCGATGCCGGGATTCGAAGCGAGCGTGTGGACCTGTTCATCCGCCGTGTCCTTCAAGACTGCCGTGTCCTCTCCAGCGTGCGTAACGAGGAACGTGCTCTCCTTTTCCATGTGGTTTCTTGGGACCTCGGACGATTGGCTCTTTCACTTCGGCGTCTCAACGAAGCAATCGATGCACAACTGCGATGAGCGACGCGGCGATTATCGGCGGAAGGAGTCCAACGTGCTGGGGCAGCGCGTACAGCCACCGGATGACCGGCGCGAGCACACCACTCACCGCCTCCTGCTGGCTCGGTGGTACCGAGATGAGGAGTCCGAGGTATATCGACGCGAGAAAGACGAACCCCGTGAGCGCGAGCGCCGCGTCGTAGCGTTTTCGACTCCCTTCCCGGCGGTGTCGTCGCGCGACGAGCAGGATGGGCGCGAGCAGTGGCCCGACGACGAACAGGCCAATGACCACGTAAAAGGCCCGCGAGACAGTCAGTATTCCGCCGGTAACGGTCGCAGTCTGGGCGATGAGCGTGACGAGCGCGAAGGTCATCAACAGTGCGACTGCGAGAGCCGCGAGTCCGCCGAGAATGACATAGAGTTTGAACACCCGCGACTGACTGGCGCGCAGCGCGTAGGTAATCGCACCGAACAGCCCCGAGTACGCCTCCTCGTCCGGTTCATTGGCCCTATCGGACCCCGCCTCGTCGGCGTTCGCCTCGGCCATACCCGTGATGAGTCGGGCCGGCGATTAAACACCGCGGTCGGTACTGACTTGTGGCCGGCCATACCACCAAAACTATGAAAATCGACATCGGTAACGCGCTCGCCAACGTAGCCTCGCCGGGCGTCTCCCGTGCTGCCCTCGACCGCCTCGATGAGCGAGTCGAAACCTGTCACGACCGCATCGAACGCGGGCGGGAGAACGAAGAATTCGGCTACGCCGCGCTGAATCTGCCTTCGACTACTGACCCCGACGCCATCACCGAGGCTGTCGCCCCGGTAGCAGGGGCCGAGTACGTTCTCGTCGTCGGCATCGGCGGCAGCGCGCTCGGTGCGGCCACAATCGCGGACGCGCTCGCCGATTCTCACATTCTGACCCTCGACAACGTTGATCCCGAGTACGTCTCTCGTGTGCTCGATTCCCTTCCGCTCGCAGACACAGTTCTAAATGTCGTCTCGCGGTCTGGCACCACCGCCGAAATGCTAGCGAATTTTCTGGTGGTGCGCGAGGCATACGAGGATGCCGGCGTCGATTGGACCGAGCGCACAGTCGTAACCACGGGCGAAACGGGTCCGCTGCGCGAACTGGCCGAGACTCACGACTTGCCGGCACTCGACGTTCCTGCGGGCGTTCCGGGCCGTTTCTCGGCACTCTCTCCTGTGGGGTTGGCTCCGGCGGCCATCCGCGGCCATGACATTGCATCGATACTCAACGGCGGACGACGGGCGGCGGATTTGTCGAAATCTCTCTATGAAACGCCTGCCTACGCCTACGGGGCGGTGGCCTATGCGCTCGATATGCGCGGTGCGGCGGTCAACGCGATGATGCCCTACGCAGAATCGCTCGAATCGTTCGCTGAGTGGTTCGCGCAGTTGTGGGCCGAAAGTTTGGGAAAGGACGGACTCGGACAGCTTCCCACCAGAGCACTCGGCGCGACCGACCAGCACTCTCAGTTACAACGCTATCGAGCGGGTCCCCGCAACACGCTCGTCACCTTCGTCCGCCCGCGCGAGCGTTCTGAGCTACTGATTCCAGACACCAATCAGGAGGAACTCGCCTATTTGGGAGACACGGGACTCGCAGAACTCGTAGACGCCGAGTTCGAAGCGACCGAAGCGAGTCTCGCAACGGCGGGCCGGCCCTCTGTACGCATCGAACTCGACAGGATAGATGCGGAAGGAATCGGCGAACTGCTCTATACGATGGAAGCCGCCTGCGTGCTCG
>DASSKS010000231.1:0-8686 GCA_035690245.1 Halococcus sp.
CGACCAGTAGAGGTCGTCGTCTTGGAGGTCAACCGAATAGCGCTGCGTGGCCGCGACGCCCGCGACCCAGCGGTGTTTGTGGAGCACGCCCTTTGCCAGTCCCGTCGTACCGCTGGTGTAGTAGAGCAGCGCGTTGTCCTCGCCGCTCGTTGGGGCGGTCTCGTATTCCGCGCTTGCCTCGGCCATCGCATTTTCATACTCGACATCGCCCTCACCAACCCCGTCGCCACGGTCGACCGTAATCACCGTTTCCACAGTCGGCACATCAGCCAATGCGCGTTCGACGGTTTCGCGGTTGTCTGAAGTCGTCACGACGGCGCGCGCGTCGCAGTCATCCAGCCGGTAAGCGATTCCCTCGGGTCCGAAGCGCTCGTTGACGCCGCCGAAGACCGCGCCGTGTTTGAGAGTGCCGACGAGCGCGACGTAGTGGGCGGAAATCCGTGGCAGGTAGGTAAATACCCGCTCGCCGCGCTCGATTCCCTGCGATTCGAGGACATTCGCAAACCGGTTCGACTGGTCTTTGAGTTCGTCGAACGTCACTGTCTCACGCTCGCCGTCGGTGCCAGCGTACTCCAGTGCGACTCGACCAGTGCCGTCCGCGTGGCGGTCACAGATTTCATGAGCGATGTTCAGTTCATCGGGAGCATCCCAGTCGGCTTCGGCGTAGATGTCGTCCCACGAGAACTCCTCGCGCGCGGCGTCGTAATCCGGCAAGTTATGCGTTGCCATGCAGTGGCTATTGCACACCACCGTAATCAATCATACTATTGAAAAAATTGTATTTTGTGCCCAATCCGTCCTTACGCGACTGATTCAACCAATTCAGAAAGCGCTTCTTTTGGGTCGTCGGCTTTCGCTACACCGCTCGCGAGCAACACCCCTTCCGCGCCCAACTCGCCTGCTGCCGCGAGGTCTTCACCCGTCGAAATCCCCGCCCCACAGAGCACGCTCACCGACTCGTCAACTGCCTCGGCTGCCGCAACCGCATCCTCCACGATGTCCGGGTCTGCCTGACTCACCGAGACATCGCCTCCGATGAGTTCGGGCGGTTCGACCGCTACCGCATCCGGCGAGAGCGCCGCCGCTGCACCGATTTGTTTTGGGTTGTTTGCACAGACCACGGTTTCGAGATTCGCCCTGTCGGCAGCATTGAGCGCGCCGTCGATGTCGGCGAGCCTGAGTCTGTGTTCTGAGTGATTGATGAGTGTGCCGACCGCGCCCGCGTCCGCTACCGTTTCGGCGGGTGTGCTGCCGGTATGGCTGCCCGGTTCGATGGGTGAAACGTGCTGTGCCCACGTCTCTGCGCCGGTTTCAGCGACTCGTTCGATGTGCGTTGCCTGCGGTGCAACGGCGATTCGGGCTTCGGAATCATCAGCCACCTCGCACGCGGCGGTGGCGATTTCGACTGGATCGACCGCGTAGGCTTTCAGATTGACGAGGACGAACATACTGGGAGAGAACTCGCCGCGAACAAATAGGTTGTGAGTTATTTAGGAGTCCTTTCGCTGGACGACATCGCCGAGGGTGTACTCGCCCGTTGACGCGCCACCCTCCCATTCGGTGTCGTCGATGCCACCTTCGGTGAGCGAGATGTCGAGTCGGCGTTCGAGTTTTTTCTGGATGCTATCACTTGGAAGGCTCGCGCCGCGTTCGAGTTTCCTGATGAGGCTCGCCTTCTCGTTGAGTTCTTTGGCGAGGTCTTCTTGACTCAGCCCGGCGGCCTCGCGCGCGTTGCGGATGCGCTCGTCGTAGTCCTGGACGACTTCTTCCATGTCGTCGAACATATCGTGTCTGCGCGACCGACTCGACCCGCCGGAACTCCCGGACGGTTCGGGAGACCCGCTCGATTCCGAGGTAGTCGAATACTTCGTGGAGGTGCTCTCGGTCGATTGTTGTTCGACCTCCGTACCGAAATCGACGCAGTTCTCACAGACATCGAGTTCCGCGCCCTCGATTTTCACCGTGGTTGGAGAAGCAGTCTCCGCACCGCACATCTCACACTGAACCATACCGAGGGTAGGATATGCCCGTGTATAAAACGTCCGCCGCCTCAAGCGCTCTCAAAGAGTGCTCCCAATGCGTAGTAGAGGCGCTGGAGCGCCGTGAGGTGGCCAACGACGGCGAAAACGACCAACAAGCCAGAGACGAGACCTATCCCGCCAACCGAAATTCCGACGAACGCGGCGACTGCGGTCACGACACCAATCAGCGCGAGGCGGTCTGCACGACCGAGCACCCCTCCATAGACGCGGCTGAGTCCGACCGCTTGGGCCTGCGTACCGAGATAGGAAGTCATCAGCACGCCCGTGACAGCCACGAGTCCCAGAATAGCCCGGTCGATACCAACCGCGAGACCCACAACCAAAAAGATGTCTGCATATCTGTCGAGCACGTGGTCCAACAAGTCGCCGGCTGGGGAAGCGATGTCGAGCCGGCGGGCGAGCGCGCCATCGAGCAAATCGAGCGCGCCGTTGAGTGCCACGAGAATCGCCCCCACGAGATACCACAGCGACTCGCCGCCGGCAAGCACGTATGCGCCGCCGGCTGCCCCCGCGAGCACGAACGCGATGAGGCTCACGGCGTTCGGCGTCAGTCCCGCGCGGGCGGCCCACCCGACGAACGGTTCGAGTGCCCTGTCCGCGAGCGAGCGGTACTGGTCAAGCGTCATCGGTTGTCGGTCATAAATATTCGAGGAACGAAACGACTCCAGCACTCGGCTCGCGGTCGCCGGAAACGACGGTTTCGATTTCTCTACTGATTTCTTCGGGTGTGCGGTCGGTCGCGTCGATTTCGTACACCGAATCGAGTCCATAGGTTTCGACGGCTTCCGCGAGAATCACGTCGAGCGCTTCACTCTCTTTGTTTTCCTTGATTGTCGTCTCGGATTCGCCGCGTTTTGCGAGCCGATTGCCGAGTTCTTCTGGATGGCATCGAAGCACGATTACCCTCTCTGCCGGTAGTCGATGGGCGAGATGGGATTCGACAATTTCGACACCATCGGAATCACCTGTGCGTTCACAGAGCCACTGCTCGATTTTGTCCATATCGGCGATGAGGCTGTCGCGTGCATCGTCAGTGCCAGAAGACAGACCTTCGTCTCGGACGACATCATTGAGGTGGAGTACGTCGAATCGTGTTTCGAGCCGTTCGGTTGCAGTCGTCTTTCCGGTTCCGGGCGTCCCAGTGACGGCGACCCTCACGAAAGCACCTCGTTTATTACTGCTACTGCGCGCTCGGTCTCCTCACGGGTGCCACAGGAAATCCGAATACACTCGGGAAGACCGAAACTCGAACAATCTCGAACGATGACACCCTGTTGCTGGGCATCGGTTGTGACTGCTGTAGCGTCGCCCACGTCAGCGAGGACGAAATTCCCCGCACTCTCGTAGGTATGAGCATCGAGTTTCGTCTTCATGAACTCGCGCGCCCACGCGGCCGTTTCGACTGTTTTCTCGACGTGTTCGTGGTCAGAGAGTGCGGCGAGTCCGGCGCGACAGGCAAGCCGACTGGCCGCAAAGGGCGTGTTCACGCGCGCATAGGCGTCTGCCCACTCGTCGGGGACCAGCGCGTAGCCGAGTCGCAACCCCGCAAGTCCATAGGCTTTCGAGAACGTCCGAAGAACGGCTACGTCGTCGCGGGCCGCCCAGTTGTTTCGACCCTCGGTGAGTGTGAGAGCGCTCGGTGTGTCGGAGAATTCGGCGTATGCTTCGTCCACGAGGACGAGTGTTTGTTCATCCGTACCATCGGCGATTTTCTCGATGGCTTCGAGGTTGACTTCAGTTCCAGTGGGGTTGTGCGGGCTGGTGAGATAGACAATGCGCTCGCCGTCGTAGCAATCGAGGATGGTTTCTGGATTCTGGGCGAATCCGTCTTCCTTTCGGAGCGGGTAGGCATTCACCTGTCCGTGGTGATAGCGCGCGCTCATGGCGTAGTAGGCAAAACCGGGTTCGGTGACGAGTACCCGATTACCGGGGTCGAGCAGCGCCCGCGAGAGGTAATCGAGCGCGCCATCCCCTCCATTGGCGAGCCACACCTGCGCCGGGTCGATTCCCCACTGGTCTGCGATTCGCGCCACGAGGTCCGTGTGAACGCTTTTGGGATAGGTGTGGACCTCGCTCGCGGCTTCACGGATGGCATCGACCGCTTTCTGACTCGGCCCGTGTGGGTTCTCGTTCGAGGAGAGTTTGACCAGTTCGTCCGACGCGAGACCCAACTCGCGGGCGACCTCCTCGACACCACGGCCCGCCGAATAGACGGCGTGCGCGGAGAGGTCCCGTGTCTGCATACGCAGCAAAAACGGACGGCGGGGCTTAAGCGTGCTTACATAGTGATACGGTCAATGGATTTCTCTAACACTGTTGCTATCGGTCAGAATCCGTTCAACTTCGTAGGCGGTGGCGCGCGGGAGTGCCGTAGGCGCGACTCGTGCGAGGGATGACTGAGCGAAGTGAGCGTAGCGAACGAGCGAAGGAATCGGCTGGGGAGGGTGTGGCCTGCGGTCTTTGTAGTCTGTGGTTGTTGCAGATAAGTTAGCTGCTGCCGCTGAATTCAGTGCTGGCGTTTTCAACTATTTGTAGTTGACAACACATCGGCCTTCGCTCGCGCGCGTTCGGCGATTGAGGGCCGCGCCACGAACGCGACCGTAACCTGACCATCCGCATAGTCCACGTTCTCGACGCTGGTGTGGTCATAGAGCCACGAAACGATTCTCATAGCTTCGTCACCGTTCGGCAGTTCGACCTCGAATCGTTCGCTTGGCAACTGTTCCAGCACGCGCGCAACGAGTTTCTCGATGTTCGTATCCTCCCTGACGCTTATCGAAAGCGGCGATGGAACGATTCCAGCCGCAGCGGTAAGGCGGCGCTCTTTTTCCCCTTCATCGAGCAAATCGACTTTGTTGAGCGCGGTGATGACGTTCTCGCGGGAAACTCCCTGCGAATCGAGCACGTCGAGCGAGACGCGGAGTTTTTCTTGGAGTTCGTCGGGCTGGTCGGTCGCATCGGCCACGAGCACCACGCAATCGGCGGCCGCCGCCTCAGAAAGCGTCTCGCTGAACGATGCAACCAGCCAGTGGGGCAGGTCCGCGACGAATCCAACCGTGTCAGTCAGGAGAACCGGTCTCCCCCCGAGGGTCGCCCGGCGCGTGGTCGTTTCTAAGGTCTCGAACAGTCGGTCTTTGATGGTTGCTGTGGCGGTGCGGTCTGGATGTCCCGCGTCTTCGAGGTCCAGTTCGTCGGCGAGTCGATGAAGCAGCGTTGATTTCCCGGCATTGGTGTACCCGGCGATAGTAACGAGGTCGAACCCCTCCTCGCGCCTGCGTTTCCTGAACTCCGCTGCTGGGTCGGGGAGTTCGTCGAGTTTGCGTTCGAGCCTATCGATTCTGTCCCGCGTATCGTACAGCGGCGACCCCTTCTCGACACGCTTGTTGAACCAGCCCTCGTCTGCTGATTCGGTCATTCGCGGCAGGTCATAGCGCAGTTGGGCCAACTCGACTTGGAGTTGTGCCCGGCGTGTGCCCGCTTGTTCGCCGAAGATTTCGAGGACGAGGCGGTAGCGGTCGAATATTCGTGTTCTCTCGGGCATCGCTCCCTGCAAGTGGTGATTCTGCGATGGCGTGAGTTCGCCGTCGATAATGACGGTTTTCACTCCTGTTTCCCCGACTCGGGCGGCGAGTTCTTCGACTTTTCCCGCGCCGAGATAGGTGCTTGAATCCTCGGGTCTGACCTGTGTGAGTTCGCTCACAACTGTGTAGCCCGCGGCGTTGGCGAGCGAGCGGATTTCGTCTGTGTTCGGTGTTCCGCTATCGACGCGCGCTCCGATGAGTACGTTCATTGATGATATTTGTGTGGTGGTTTGTGCGTTCTTCGTGCGATACCGTTGGCTCGGTGTATCGAAAACCGGACAGAACCGCCAGCCAGCGCTCCCGAAGTATCAGTAGGCCGGCGAACGCGGCCCAGTCAGAAAGTGAAGGAGGTGGTCATCGGTCGCCTCTACTGCACTCTCTCGGACCACCGATAAAAACGTTTCCCACAGCCGTCCAGACACGATACTGGCAGTGAGAACCCTATTTATTGGCATGGACGGTGGCGCGTACTATTGCGCTTTGTTTTCTCGGAACGTTTTTCAGCCGGGGTCACACACCGTTTATATGGCAGACGATAGTTCACAACCCTTCTCGACGAAACTCCGCGTCCCGGAAGCGCTCACGTTCGATGATGTCCTCCTTCGACCGAAAGAGAGCCGTGTCGAACCCGACGACGCAGACACCGCCACACGGGTTTCGACCTCGGTCGAGTTGACTGTTCCAGTGCTCTCGGCAGCGATGGACACCGTGACCGAAAGCGAGTTGGCGATTGCGATGGCTCGTCGGGGTGGTCTCGGCGTGCTCCATCGAAATATGGATATCGAGGAAGTCGTGCGGGAGGTCGAACGGGTCAAGCGCGCCGACGAACTCATCATCCGCGAGGTCGTCACAGCGAGTCCCGACCAAACAGTACATGAAGTCGATGAGATGATGGACGACGAGGGTGTAAGCGGCGCACCCGTCGTGGACGACGACGGCGAGGTCTTGGGGATTATCTCCGCGACAGACATCCGGCCCTATCTCGAAGTCGGCGAGAGCGATGCCGTCCGCGAGGCGATGACCGACGAGGTAATCACCGCCCCCGAGGACGTGGACGCGCGCGACGCGCTCGAACTCATGTACGAACACAAAATCGAGCGCGTTCCAATCGTGGATACCGGCAATCGACTTATTGGACTGGTGACGATGCAGGGTATCCTCCAGCGCCGCGAGTACGACTCCGCCGCCCGCGATTTGGCTGGTCGTCTCCGGGTGGGTGTCGCCGTTGGACCCTTCGAGCAAGAGCGCGCCGCTGCGGTCGATGAAGTCGGCGCGGATGTCCTGTTTATCGACTGCGCGCACGCACACAACCGCAACGTCATCGATTCCGCGCGCGAACTCGCCGCCACTGTGGAAGCCGATGTGGTGGTCGGCAATGTCGGAACCAGAGAAGCCGCCAAAGCACTCGTGGAGTTCGCAGACGGCATCAAAGTGGGAATCGGTCCCGGCTCGATTTGTACGACGCGGGTGGTCACGGGCGCGGGAATGCCCCAGATTTCGGCGGTCGCACAGGTCGCGGATGTCGCTTCCCAGTACGATATTCCAGTGATTGCCGACGGCGGTATTCGCTATTCCGGCGATGCCATCAAGGCCATCGCGGCGGGCGCGGACGCAGTCATGTTGGGGTCGTATTTCGCGGGGACTGACGAGGCTCCCGGTCGGGTGGTCACGATGAACGGCAAGCGCTACAAGCAGTATCGAGGAATGGGTTCGGTGGGCGCGATGCAGTCCGGCGGCGACGGCAACCGCTACATGAAGGATGTCGAAGACGACGAGGAGTTCATCCCCGAGGGTGTCGAGGCCGCAACCCCCTACAAGGGCAGCGTCGAGAGCGAACTCTTTCAACTCGTGGGCGGGATGAAAAGCGGGATGGGCTACGTGGGAGCCGAAACCCTTCCTGAATTTAAGCGCCGCGCGGAGTTCGTCCGGGTCTCGCCAGCGGGCCAGACCGAGGGCCACGCCCATGACGTGGTGATTACTGACGAAGCGCCGAATTACAGTCCTGATAGCTAGATACGGTCATTCTACGAACGCCAATTCCAGTGGGTGACTTAGCACTTTCAGTATTTAAGAAGCGTTTAACTTACCACCGCAAGTTGGACTTTATATGGTAATAGACCTCCTTCGTGAGCTAGGTCTGTTTACGATAGGAGCAGGTTTTGTTGCTTTGATAGCACGATATGCTATACAGCAATACTTTGAAAAAGAACTCCGAAGCTTTCAGAGTCAGCTCGATAGAGAAGGCATTGTGTTTTCGGACCTTCATACATCACGTGCAGAAGTGATAATCGAGTTTTACAGCAGGCTTACTGAGTTTGATGAAGACATGAAATCACTGGTTGACCCGGTGCTGTCGAGAGGAGAACTATCCAGAGAAGAAAAAATCAAACAAGCAGGTGAATCTGGTGAGAAACTCAGGAGATACTATCGGAAACACAAAATCTATTTCCCACCTGAAATTTGTGAAACAATGGATGGTCTCCTGTCACAATATCGGGATACGTTTCATGAATTTTCTATCAAGCAAATACACGACTCTGAAGCGTCTCTATATGACGAAGGGAAACGAACTACGAAGTGGTTGGAAGATTGGAAATCTCTAACTGAAAATGAGGTGCCTGAAATGAGGGTTGAATTAGAAGACCACTTTAGAGAACTCTTGGGGGTTAGAAAGAATAAACCCAATCAGAAGAAATCAGAAAACGATTGGCAACAGGATGAGACGGTAGAAAGTGAATAACACGAACATACTTGAGTTACAATATATCTGAGGAGGGGAGCAAGCGGGCCGGGAGGGATTTGAACCCCCGACTGTCTGATTAAGAGTCAGATGCTCTCCCTAACTGAGCTACCGGCCCATCTGTTTCGAGTTATCCCGGCCCGGTCAAATACGTTTTCCTTCTCCGAAGTCCGAAGAACGATAGCACTGACCAGCCGTAGATGGGGCGCAGTGCGGTCCTTGGCGGATGAAGGGCGAGGGCACGAAGTGCCCGAGGGCTTCAGCGGCGCGGTTGCGGAAAACACCAGCAGTTGTACCGCGAACGAGCGTAGCGAGTGAGCGGG
>DASSKS010000232.1:0-2331 GCA_035690245.1 Halococcus sp.
TGGTCCAGCCGGTGGCGGCTCAACAGGGCGACGGTGGCGGTGGCGGTGGTGGCGGCGGTGGTGGACAAAATTTCTGTAGCACCTCAATGGGGGACTTCACCGAAGCGGTCACGTCGAGTCTCGGGACGATTGCCATCGCGGGCATCCTCATGGCGGTCTTCATCGGTGTCGCGGCTCGGCCGTTCGTCCGTTCTGGTGGTCAGGCGTCGGCGCTGAACAACATCATGAGCAAGGCCTTCGTCGGTCTCATCGTCCTCATCCTCGCCATCCCAGTCATCGCGTGGGGATTGCAGTTCACGCCGTACAACCCGGCGACTCAGTGCATCCCGTTCATCTGATTCTCAGAGGATCATGAAATGAAGAATTTGAGTTATGTCGTACTGGCTTGTTTGGTCGTCGGGAGTGTCATCGCTCCGTTCGCCACTCCAGTGGCCGCGCAGGCCGGCACAGGGAACGCGACGACAGCGAACACGAGCGAAACATCACCGTCCGCAACGAGCGGGGATAGGGCGGCAAATCAGTCGATAGCGGATGATCTGGCTCCGCAGCAGGGCAATAATAGTACGAAAGTCAAGAAAACCCTATCAATAGCCCGACAGCTTGCCAATATGTCGGACGAGGAATCGAAACAATTCATCGAGAAACATCCGAAAAAGAAGAAGCTGATGGTCGAAGCGTTGGGCGAATATATAACTCAACCCAAGGAGACGTTCGCAAATAATCCGGACGGGATGGCGACATATCTACTGCACAAAACCGATTACGGCGGCGATCCGCCCGAAAGGGATACTGGCGGACTTCCCTATGCCCCTGATGGCCCAGTCATCCCATCGACCGAAGACATCGCCAATGGCACGGCGAAATGGGTCGAGGAAAAACTCTTGGGCGCGGTAAGAGGGGCACTCAAACCCGCGATTGGGTTCGTCGTCGGGACGACCCACCCCGTGAACTCCGGCGCATTCGGTATCTTCGGGACGCCAACGAATCAGCCGTATAAAGGCCTCTACAAGTCGGTCTATGGCCCGTATAGCTTCCTCTATGCGATTGTCATTCTGCTGATTTTGTTGCTTTCGAGAGTCATCGTGATGCCTTGGAGCGGGCTTGTGAGCGGCGGCTCGTACCGAGCCACGCAGGCGATTGCTGCGATTTTCGCCGCGGTCATGCTCGTCATGTTCTGGTGGCCCATCGGGACCGCGCTCGCGCAGTTCTTCGACGCTATCGCCGTCAGTATCGCGCCGACCGCGAAGGAACTCACATCGTCAATGTCGGGGCTGTTCAAACTCTCGCTCGGTCCGATCCTCGCTCTGATTGCGATCTACGTGGTCGGACTCGGTGAGGTTCTTGGGTTGATGTTCGTGTACGGCTTCCGGCAGGCGGCGATCATTCTTTTCCAGTTCGCCATGCCGCTACTGTTGGTTTTCGCCTACGCCGGTCCGCACCGACGCATTCGCTCGATGGCTTCGACCATCGTGTGGCAGTACTTCGCCTTGCTCGTCATGACGATTCCGACGGCGTTCATCCTGCGAATCGCTTTCGAGGCCGGGTGGGCCTTCGGTCTCGGCGTGCTCGGCAATGCGATCATCAGCATGATGCTACTGGCACTCGCGCTGGCGACGCCGTTCGTATTCAGTATCGCCGCGTTCCGCGCGCCACCGTCGATTCGGTCAGTCGCGTCTGGTGCTGCTGGAGCAGCGGTTGGCGCGGGAGCGAGCGCGAAAAAGCGCGTTACAGGCAATAAGGAAGAAGGCTACGAGGAAGAAGACTACGAGGAAGCCGCACCGTCGGGTAGCACCTACAACACCGTCCTCATGATGGGACCGAACGAGCGCGTCGCCGCCACGGACGGCGGAACGCCCACCTACGGCGGTGGCAGTGGTGGCGGTGCAACCGCGAAAGGTCCCGGTGCAGTCGGAGAACTCGGTTCCGGCGCTGGGAACGGCGGGACCGCCGAGCGGATTCGTAACATGGAACAGCAGAGTAACGGCCAGAGTGGCGGGTCCGCCACTGCACAGACCCGACATTACAACAACCAGAGAGATAACGATGTGATCGACGTTGATGGTGGCGTTATCGACGAGGAGGATAACTGATGGGTGACGGAAAGGACCGGCGCGTTCTCCCGAACGTTTCGGTCCACCCGGAGTTCCTCGGGCGGACGTATATCGAATGGGGGAAGATGGCGCTCCCGACAATCGCCGGACTGTACCTCACGGTGTACATCCTCCCCGGTACGCTCCAACTCTACGGAATCGTGCTCACTCTCGGGATTGCGGCCTTCTCGGCCATCGCTATCCTCGGTTCGCCGGGCCATCTGACTGCCGGCCAGTTCAT
>DASSKS010000233.1:0-3160 GCA_035690245.1 Halococcus sp.
GTTGCGCTTTCCGCTACCGCACCGACCGCAGAAGCCCTCACTCGCCTCCGGCTCGTTCGCCCTTCATCCGCCAGGAACCGCCCCGCACCGCCACCGCTCCCGGCCACGCCGCGGTTCCTCAGTTGTCGGCTACTCACGACAGTCCCTCACAGTTCAATGCAAACTGCAAATCAGGGAAAGACGAGCACCGTTGCGCCGTCGATATCGAGGACTTCGACGGTTTCGCCCGCCGCGCGCTGTTCTTCTTCGATTTCGACCGCATCACCATCGAGCACGACCACTTCGCCACCTGCATCGAGTTCGATTTCGCCGTTTTCGCGTTTCTGGTGCGCTATGTCTGCGGGGTCTGCGCTTTCGAGCGCGCCAACCACTGCACCTGCCTGCTCGCGGAACTCGGGACCAATCGTGCTGTGGTCTGGGTCCACATCCACTGGAACCATCTCGACAGCCGGCTCACCGGCCTCGATTGTGACCGGCGCGTTGACTGTCGCGCGCAGGTCGCCGGTGTCGAACGCCGTTTGGGTATAAATCTCGATCCGGTCGAGTTCTGCGTTGAGCGCCATCCCCGCGTCTGATTTCCACGCCCGAACCGCACTCGCCACCGCGGCAATCCGCTCGCCGCGTTCCTCTGCGGACTCGTCTGCGATATCGAGCGCAGGCCACGCGGCGGCGTGAACGCTTCCCGTCGTGCCCGGCAACTGCCGATAGGTCTCCTCCGTGAGAAACGGCGAGAACGGCGCGAGCATCCGAAGCGACGCAGAAAGCGCCGTCGAAAGCGTCCGTCGGGCAGCGTCTCGCTCCGCAGGACTGCCCTCGTACAGCCGCCCCTTCACGAGTTCGACGTAGTCGTCTGCGATGTCATGCCAGACGAACTCCCTGACTTTTCGCAGCGCCCGGTCGAAGCGGTATGCGTCCATATCGGCCGACACGTCGTCCGCAACGCGCGCACACGTCGAGAGTATCCAGCGGTCGGTGTCGGTGTAGGCCGGTTCCGTATCGCCGACCTCGCCATCTATATGCTGGCTCGCAAACCGGGTGATGTTCCAGAGCTTCGTCAGAAATCGGGAGGCACTCGTGACTTCTTTGGGCTGGAACTGAATGTCGCTTCCCGGCTGGCCGCCGAGCGCAATCGCTTGCCGAAAGGCATCCGCCGAGTGTTCTTCGACGACCTCGACGGGCACCACAGTATTATCCCTCGATTTCGACATCTTGTTGCCATCCGTACCCAACACCATCCCATTGATGAGGGCCTCCTCCCACGGTTTTTCGCCTTCGAGCGCCGCCGTTCGGAGAATCGTATAAAACGCCCACGTCCGAATGATGTCGTGGCCCTGTTCGCGCAACTGAACCGGTGCAAAGTCGCTATCGGGCCAGCCAGTGATATGGAGCGGCGAAATCGACGAATCCATCCACGTGTCCATCACATCCGTTTCGCCGGTCCAGTCGTTCGCGCCGCAGTCGGGACACTCCTTTCGAGGTTCGTCTTCGGTTGGTTTGGCTGGCAGTTCGTCTATCTCTGCGACGTGCCAGTGACCGCACTCCGCACACGACCACGCCGGAATCGGGGTTGCGAAGACGCGCTGGCGCGAAATCACCCAATCCCACTCCATCCCCTCGGTCCATTCCTCCAGCCGTTCGTACATATGCGCTGGAATCCATTCGATTTCCTGTGCTTTTTCGAGGATTTCGTCTCGGTCAACGCTGACGAACCACTGTTCTTTCGAGAGGATTTCGATTGGCGTATCACACCGCCAGCACGCGCCGACCGACTGCTCGATGGGTTCTTGGTCTTCGAGATACCCCCGTTCGCGGAGCGCAGCGGAAATTTCGTTTTTGGCTTGCCCGATGCCGAGACCGCCGAACTCCTCGACACTCTGAGCAAGTCGGCCGTCTCCAGTCACGATGGGCCGGAGGTCGAGGTCGTACTCGGCCCACCATTCGACATCTTGCTTGTCGCCGAAGGTACAAATCATCACCGCGCCAGTGCCGAAGTCGCCATCGACGGCTTCGTCGGCGATGAGTTCGACCTCCTGACCGAACAGCGGCACCTCGAAGGTATCGCCCACGCGGTCGGTATAGCGCTCGTCGTCTGGATTGACGGCCATTCCGACACAGGCCGCGAGCAGTTCCGGGCGCGTGGTGGCGATTTCGATATCGTCGTTTTCGACGCCCGGAAACCGAACTGTCGAAAGTGTGCCTTCGCGGTCGATGTCCTCGACTTCGGCATCGGCGATGGCCGTTTCACACCGTGGACACCAGTTGACCGGGTGTTCGTCGCGGTAAACATAGCCCGCTTCGTGCATTTCCACGAACGAGCGCTGGGTCTTCGCCCAGTACTCGGAATCCATCGTTCGGAACTCCTGCTCCCAGTCCTGTGAGAAGCCCAACCGCTGCATCGTCTCCTTCATCGCGTCGATCTGGCCCTCGGTGTGTTCGATGCATAGCTGTCGAAACTCCTCGCGCGGAACGTCCGTCCGGCGAATACCCTGATTCTCCTCGACTTTCACTTCTGTCGGGAGACCGTGACAGTCCCATCCCTGCGGGAAGGAGACGTTTTCTCCCTGCATTCGGTGATACCGGGCGGCGAAATCCATGTAACACCACCCGAGGGCGTTGCCGATGTGGAAATCCCCCGTGGGATAGGGCGGCGGCGTGTCGATGACGTACTGGGTTCCGCCGTCATCATAGCGATACAACTCCGATTCGGTCCATTCCTCGCGCCAGTTGGCTTCGATGGATTCTGGGTCGTAGGTTTCAGATAGTTCTGTCATGGGTTACTCTGGATACTCGTGGCTAGCTGGAAAACTGCGCCGAAAACGTGCGAGTCGGTTAGCGACGTACTACCGACGACATCACGCTCATACACCCTCAATGCGAGTCGGTCGTATAAACGTTCGCGTTCAGCCGGTCGAATCGTTCGACTGGTGCATTCACAAGACAGCCTCACGGATGCATTGAAAATCAGGCAGCAAAGACTAGTACAGCCACCACCAATACTGTGTATGAACGTCCTGTTTCGCGTGCTGGTTGCCGTGTTCGTCTGTATCACGCCCACCGCGTTGTTCCTCGGTCTCTGGCACGGTCTCAAGCGGATGCAAAACGGAGAATTAGTGGAGCGTGTCGCCGGCCAACAGGGTGCAGATGTCGAAGACCTGTTGCC
>DASSKS010000234.1:0-4077 GCA_035690245.1 Halococcus sp.
ACGAAAGGCGTGAAGCGCCTTTCGAACGACTTCGTTCGCACACGACCGCGAGCGCGCGCCATCCACAACCCAACTGTATGGGTTTTTGGACCAACGGTAGCGCCGTCAGCAGTCTTGAATCGCCTCGATAGACCGGTAGTAAGCGTTAGGGTCTGCGCCGAGATACCTCATCCATGACACACATCGATGTCTCGCACGAAAACGAGGTAGCGACCGTCACGATGTCGAATCCAGCGCGCAAGAACGCTCTCTCTACCGAAGCGTGTGCAACGATGGCAGCACACCTCCGCGAACTCGCCCACGACTCCTCGGTGCGCTGTGTGGTGGTTACGGGCGAGGGCGATGCGTTCTGTTCCGGCATCGACCTCGCGGGTGACATGAACACGACCAGCCCAGCCGAAGAACTCGAAGGCGGGTTGAACGCCATCGCCACGAGCCTCCTCCGAATGGAAAAACCCGTCGTCGCAAATGTCTCGGGACCGGCGGTCGGGGCCGGGGCGTCCATCGCTACCGCCTGTGATTTCGTCTACGCCGCAGAATCCGTACAGTTCGGCTGGGGATTTACCGACATCGGTCTCGTGCCCGATACCGGCGCGACATACGTTCTGCCGCGTCTCGTCGGTATGCGGCGGGCGATGGAGTTGCTGACGACTGGACGGCGAATCGACGCCGACGAGGCCGTTGCCCTCGGTATCGCCACCGAGGCGGTTCCCGATACTGAATTGGATACAGTCGTCAAGGAGCGCGTCGAGCTGTTGTGCTCGCGGCCGACCCGTGCGGTCGGCGAAGCGAAACGACTTCTCCTGCGAAACACGCATCGCTCGCTCGAAGAAGCGTTGGCCGCAGAAGCGCGCGCCCAAGAGCGTATCGTCGAAACCGAAGACTTCTCTGAGGGCATCATGGCGTTCGTCGAGGGGCGCGACCCCGAGTTCACCGGTCGCTAATTATTCGCCCTCGAACTCGGGGTCTTCGCCGGTCACGAACGCCGTGATACCAGCCGAGAGGTCTTTGGTGTCGAGGAGGTGGCCAAACGCCTGTGATTCGAGTTCGAGACCCGCGCCGATGTTTTCGAAGCCCTCGCGCATGGCGCGTTTGGTGTAGCGCTGGGCGATTGGCGGGCCGGCCGCGATGTCGGCGGCGAAATCGAGTGCCCGTTCGTCGAAATCGTCCTCATAAACTTCATAGAGATAACCAAAGCGCTTCATCTGCTCCGCCGAAAAGCGCTCTGCGGTGAAGACGATTTGTTTGGCGGCGCTCTCGCCGATGAGACGCTGGAGCCGTTGGGTGCCACCCCAGCCCGGAAGCAGCCCGAGGTCGTGTTCGGGCAGCCCGAATTCCGAACCCGCACTCGCTACCCGGAGGTCAGCACACATCGAGAGTTCGAGACCCCCACCCAGACAGTGGCCGTCGATGGCCGCCACAACCGGAAGGTCGGTCTCTCGAAATCGACCGAACACCTGTTTGCCACGCCGTGAGTGTTCGGTTCCTTTTCGGTGGTCCATCGCGCCCGAGGACTGCACATCCGCGCCAGCCGAAAAGGCATCGTCGCCCGCACCGCGAAGCATCACGGCGCGAATTTCGTTATCGGCTTCCAACTCATCGACCGCAGCATCGAGTTCGTCGAGCATCCGTTCGTTAATGCTGTTCATCGCATCCGGTCTATCGAGTACCACGCTTCCGAGGTACTCTGCCGGCTGTTCTATCCGAATCGTCTCGAAGTCACCCGTCGAAATCTCGGCCATCGTCAGAACGTAAAGAGGTCGATGCCGCCGGTGACGCCGACGACTTGCCCAGTAATATAATTCGACTGCTCGGAGGCGAGGTAGGCGACGAGATTTGCAACGTCCTCCTCGCGGCCGAGTTTGCGCATGGGGGTGGCTTGGGCGATGCGCCCGAAGTGTTCGTCGACCTCCTCTAACTGGTCGGGCGGGAGGTCTGCGAGCGCACCCACCACGATGCTCGGCGCGATGATATTGGAGGTAACTCCCGATTGGGCACCTTCGAGTGCGAGCGTCTTCCCGAATCCGATGAGTGCGGCCTTCGTCGCCGAATAGGAGAGTTGGCCGAACCCGCCCTGCCAGCCCGCCATCGAACTCATGTTGATGATGCGCCCCCCGCCACGTTCGCACATCGCCGGGAACACCTCGCGGGTGACGTTGTACGCGCCCGTGAGATTGACCGAGAGGTCGCGCTGCCAGATGTCGTCTTCGAAATCTTGGACGCGCGCGCGGGCATCGACCATCCCCGCATTGTTCACCAGCACATCGATGCCTCCCGTTTCCTCGCGGAGTGCTTCGACAGTCGAGGAAACCTCATCGTGGTCGGTCAGGTCACACTCGACCGCGTGGGCAGTCCCGCCGTCGTCTTCGATTCCGTCTGCGACCGTTTCTGCGCCATCCAAGTCCACATCGAGGACGACGATTTCTGCACCCTCCGCCGCAAGCGTTTCACAGTCTTCACTGCCGATGCGTCCACCGCCGCCGGTGACGAGCGTCGTCTTGCCGTCGAGTCCAAAATCCATGATTCGCGTAGAGAGTCACACGGCTTCGTCAAATCCGTTTCTCCCGGAATAACTGGCCGTTTATCACTGGCCCCCTCATTCGATAGGCTCTACTGTGTCGGCGACAGTGATATACCGATGGACGAACCAGACGGCACGACGCCGAACACCGGCGAAGAAACGGAAACCGCGACGTGTGAGAACTGCGGCGCGCGTCTCGACCCGCTCGAATGGGAGACACTCGGTGACGAAGCCGAAGCGAACGAGGACCTGTATTTCTGTGATGAAGAGTGTATTGAGGAGTGGAAGGCAGCCCAATAGACGGCTGACGCGGGCGAGATAGCGGTAGCTGTTCGGTTGGAATAAAAAACGTGGTCTGGACGATTATGCGCTCTCGTTGAGGTTCGCTCTCGTGGAGTAGGGCGAATCGCCGGGTTCGCCGCGGACGAAGTGACCAGCAGGATTGGATTCGCCGTGGCGTTCCATCGAGAGCAGTTCGACGAACCACGCCTCGTGGTCCATCTCCTCTTGGAGGATGCGCTGGGACATATCGTAGGTGCGCGGGTCGCAGTCGCGCGTCATGTCACAGACTTCACTCCACGTCCGAATCGCACACCGCTCGGCTTCGAGCAGCGTTTCGAGGATGTTTGCCGCGCTCGGGTCCTCGGGGAGTTCTGGATGCGGACAACTCGCGCGGTCCATGAAGTCGCTGAGTTGGTTCGGAATCATCCCGTCCAACTCATAGACCCGCGGCATCACCAATTCGAAGTGCGCGCGGTCCTCCAATCGCGCGTCCTCGGCGATTTCCTTGTAGTCCTCGTGGCCCGCGAGATGGGTTCGGAGGTTCGTGTAGTGATAATACGTCGAGAACTCAGCGCCAATGGCGTCGATGAGCGCTTCTCGAATCTCCTCTGGGTCGCCACCGCGCTCACGGATGACCTCCATTCCGACGCGCTGGCTCGTATCGCCCGGTTCAACACTGCCGCTTGCGTGCGGTTTATCGTCTGTTGCCATGGTACTTCACCCGGTCGAAATGACGACTGCCACCGACTTAACCGTTTTCACTTCGGAAAACGAGATTAGAGAATCGAAAAACAATGTTGAGTTCGTGGCGAGATTTCCATCGATACTGACTATCTGTCATCGCTAAACGGGTTCTGTGACAGAACCCACTACCAGCAAGCCACAATCAAGAACGAGGCGAACGGATTCCAGCCAATCGACTCCATTACGACGTATATACGCCGGCAGTACGACCTGCACGAGAGGTGGATTTATCACGATGGGCGCGCAATCACCGTTCATGTCACGGAGTACCCACGCTCCTGGTCGAGAAATTCTCCGGCGATGAAGTCTCGGTTCGGTCCACTGGCGAGGTCGTCGTTTCGCTTTCCGGTCAGACCCACGAACTGAGTCGGCACGAAGCCGTCTCGCTGCGTCGCGCGCTCGGCGAGTCGCTGACAGACCGCCGCGAGTTCGTCCATACCGCTGGAACACACCGCGCCGACGGAACCTACGTTGTTTCACGGCGCGGTGCGGATTCGACAGGCCACAGCAAAGTCTTCGAGAATTTCGAA
>DASSKS010000235.1:0-4502 GCA_035690245.1 Halococcus sp.
GTCTATTTGTACTGGGAGCGGACATCGATAGATGACTGAGATAGGGTGGGTGGCTACCTGAATCGCTCGATTGGTCGATAATCTCTCAGCGAAACGAATTCCTCACACTCACGGCCTGAGATTCATCGATTCGGCCCGTTCGATGGCGTATTGGGCCACTTGCTCGACGCTCCACGCCGATTTATCCGCAAGCACGCGGGTCAACATCCCGAGTTGTGTGCCGGCGGCTTCTCTGAGTTCTGCTTCTTCGACTGTGTTGGCGAAATAATACTCGTTCGAACCGTCCTCAGAAACCAAGCCGACGTACATCGAAGCGATGTCATCCTCGTCGATTGCGTCGAGTGCTTGGGTTCGCATCCGGTCGAACTCGTCGGTGGCTTCCTCAGACATACCGGTGATAGCCGGTCGAGACACTAAACGGAACCGGATACCGCCTGCTCATCGAGAAAAACGACCCCGGCGGACATCTCGTGGTGCAGACACAAACGATATGCGTGTTGAGAGAGAGAGCTACCCATATGGTCAAACTATCGACGTGGGTGATTCTCATCGGAGTGGTCATCCTCTTCTTCCCGATTCCACCGGTTCTCAGTGCAATCGTCGGCGTGGCTATCATCATCCTCGGAGTGGCGCTCCGATTCGTTGGCGATGAGGGCGAGTAAGGCTAAAAGAGCGTATCGACCCCGACCGTTGCCGTCACCGCACCCCCAAGAATGACCGGAAGCCAGTAAACGACGCCCCGGTACATCACGACCCCGCCGGCCGCCGTCGCAGGATCGACCCCAAGCGAGACGAGCAGCCCGATGAAGACCGCAGAGACGGCACCGAGACCGCCCGGAACCGGCAACACGTCGGCGACGTTGCCGATTGGCAGCACGAAGAACAGCACGAGCAGTGAAATCGACGCCCCGAGTGAGTGAAGCGCCAGCCAGAGCGCAACCGAGTGAAGCAACCAGCCCGCTGTCGTAAACCCGAACGTGATTGCGATGCGACGGCGGTTCGTCCCGACGCGCTCGATGTCCGCTACGAACTCCCGGATGTTCCGTTCGATGGTGTCGCTCTCGGGCGGCGATATGCGGGGAACGACGCTTGCGATGCGCTGAACGATTGGAACGCCGTTCTCGACTGCCCACTGTTCGAGCGTCTCTCGTCGTCGCCACGCGAGATACAACAGCGTTGGAAGACCGAACAGTCCGATGCCGGCGATGACGCTTGCGACGATGACAAACCGGCCCCGTTTCGAGAGGGCACCCACATAGAAGCCGAGTCCGACGATAGAGAGCGTAATTCCGGTGATGAAATTCAGGGTATCGAAGCTCGCAATCGCCGCGAGACCCGATTCGTACTTGGCATCCGAAGCCCCTTTGAGAATCGCCGCCGTCACGGGTTCGCCTCCCGCCTGTCCGAACGGCGTGACGTTGTTCGCAAACATCGCCGCCGCGAATACACCTACTGCTTTCGGCACGGAAACAGGAATTCCGATACCAGAGAGGATGGTCCGAAATCCAAGGCTCCAGACCACGAGCCACACGCAGATGACGCCAATCATGAGTCCGACGAGCGCCGTCTGCGCACGGCGAATCGTCGAGATGATTTGCCCGAAGCCGACGAGCCAGAACACGCCGGCGAAGATACCGACCGCTCCAGCGAACCCGAGGAGGGTCACCAAGAGACGCCGGCGATTCATGGAGTCCGCACGAATCTGCGCTATGAATTATCCTCCGGGAGTGAATGGCAGAAGGTGACGCCGAACGCACCCTCTCCGGCGACCATACTCCACGCCCGTCCGGGCTTGAACGGACCGATTTCCTCCGCGTCGGGGAATTCTTCGCGTAAGCGCTTTCGCAATCCCCCTCTCGCAGAGTCGGCGAACATATCGATGACGCCGTAGGCCACCGGCCCGTCGGAACCGTTTCCGTAGAGCGTCGCTTCCTGTTTCGCAAACTCGACCATTTCATCACACACCTGTTTTTCGGTACACACGGCGGTTATCGGGTCGATAACACCGTCTTCGCCGCCGGTCACCACCGGATATATCTCGAACGGACGGTCGCGGTAGTGCTCGATGTGAGACATATTCCCGACGATATCGTTGAAATGTGGGAACGTCATGACGCCGGTCGTGTGCTCTGCGAGCGAGTCGATTTTCGCTTCCAGATGTTCGGCTGAGTCGGTGTCTGCGGCCAGCCGCGCGCTCAAAACCGCAAGCAGCGGACCGGCGGAGGGCATCGTCTCGTGTTGCCAGACCCTGAGCCGTCCCAGTCCTTTTTCTTCTGCGAGTTGTCTGCCGATTCTGGCTGCTGCCGACCCCATCAACTCCTCGCCCGGTAAGAACACGTACACGGCGTCGCCGGCAGCGAACGCCTTCTTGAACTGCTCTCGATAGGTCTCTGCCGGTGGTGGAGACCCACGCAAGCACCCCTGTGTCCACGCGGTCTGTACCGCATCGTATTTTTCGTCTGCGCGGACTGGCCCGTCATCGGGGTACTGCCAGTCGCCGTTCGTGAGGTGCATCGGCACCTCGAAAATCGGATGTTCGTCAACCACCGTCCTGTCTTCGAAGATGCTCAGTGTATTGATGACGAACGCTGCGCGCACGTTAGGCTCCTCCGGGAGTCTGTGATTCCTGGACGTTCTGGATGAATCTGAACCCCGCGATGATGCCCAGTCCGACCAAGAAATAGACGAGTTCTTCGCGGTCATAACTGTGAAACCAGACGAACAGCCCGGCGAACGCGCTCGTGAACGCAAACGCCGTGATATCGAGTTCGTCCAGATATCCCTGTTTCTGTATCGACTTGCCGACTACCATCGACGAGAGACAGAACGCCAACAGGGTGGTCGCTTCGCCAGCGTGTCCCCACCCCAGCAAGGAACCGACCAAGGACGACGCGAGATGCCCACCGTGGAACCCGAAATACACCGGCCAGAGGTGGCCTGCGGCGGCGGCCAATCCCGCAACCCCCGCCGCCTGCGGCGACGACTGAAGCGTTCGCGCGAGAAAAACCGGGATCGCCGCCATCGAAACGTCCAGAAGCAGCGTGCCAATCCCCAGTTTGAGACCGAATCGCTCCGCAGTCGCCCTCGTTCCCGGATGCTCGTCGGGCGAGAGCGACTCTCCCCGCCACTGCGCGAAGACGTGGCCCCAACAGACAGACCCGAGCGCGTATCCCACTGCCGCCCACGTCACGATGGCGCGGCGGTCGCTCAAAACGCCGACGTTCCACTCGTTGGTCTCAACGGACTCGTTCTGCGTTTGTACGGCATCGCAAACCGTTTTGGCAGTATCCGCGAGCGGTGAGATTCGCTCGATACGCCTACGAATAGCAGCAGTTGCTTCTCCGACACTACTATTCAAGACAGAATTCAAGTGCATCTCTCGTTTGTCCTCCATAACAGACGGTCGGTTCGAGACCCTGTTCCCGCGTTGCGCGTCGAAGGCGGCGACCGATTCCGTGGGGCGCGTCGGCACCGACGTACCACGTCAACCGGGCCAGTCCTTCTGTTCGATGGCGGTCTATGAGCATCCTAATGAGTCCATCGGCGTCATCGCTGATGCGTTCTTCGCCATCGAGTCGTATCGAAAACCCAGCCGATTCGTCGTAGTGGATGGTGTCTGTCTGAATCATCGTTTCTGCCTGTTTCATCGTATCCATATTCCACTCGCCGTCGCGCGACGGGGAAAACGGCACCAGCGCGCGAAGCGCGGCAGCCATCGTCGGAACGTCAAGTACAGCCGAACACTCGCGGGGAAGGGCTTCCGGCGCGGGTCCGAGACCGTCGATACGCAGGAGAACGAGGTCGGTGCCCGCGTTCGTCGCCAGTTCCCCAGAGTCCCTGTACACGGTTCCGTCCATGTCCTCGAACAAGCGTATCATGCCCGCTCCGTCGGCCTGCATTATCACTTCCGTCCCCGCCGTCTCCGCTGTGGAGCCGTGAGCGCGTTTGGCCGCCCTGAGACGGCGTTCCAACGAGTCGAGTTGGTCGCGCATATCGGTCGTTTCGACGTTCGACAGCGAGCCGTACCCTTCTGCGACCTTCGTGACTTGCTCTGGGTCTGCGGTGTGGATGTGGAGTCTGGTTTGCCCGCCGTCGCTCGTCAGAACGAGCGAATCACCGAGCGCGGCGAGGTCTTCGCGCAAACTGTCGCCGTCGTCGGTCCTCAGGGTGGCCTGCACTTCGATGGGGTTCAATAGCTCCTCGTGGTCGATTCTCGCGGGGAGGTTCACCGCCGAGAAATCGAACGGAAATGCTCGTCCAGCGAGTTCTGAAAAGAGACCACGGACGATGAGCATGAATCCGAGTCCGCCGGCGTCGACGACATCGACTTCCCGCCCGCCCGGCGCGGCATTTCGCGTGCCATTCAACGCATCCAGTCCGCTCTCGTAACCACCTCTGAGAAACGCTTCCCAATCTTCGTGGGACGTGTCTCGAAGCCCCTCGGCGACCGCCGAGATAACTGTTAACACCGTTCCATCGACTGGCTCTGCGACGGCCTCCGG
>DASSKS010000236.1:0-3710 GCA_035690245.1 Halococcus sp.
GCGGTTGTAGTGGTCTGCAACGAGCGTTTCGACCTGTTCGAAGGGAATCTGTTCGGCGTCGAGTTCTTCGATGAGTGTCCCGAGTCGGTCGCGGTGTTCTGCTGACTCCTCGGCGGCGTCTTCGAGCAGGGCTTCGATTTCGGGGTCGAGATTCGCATCGAAGGATTGGTAATGCTGGTGGGCGCGTGCCTCGACGACTTCCTCAAGAACGACACCGATCTGGAGGAGTCGGGCGAGTTGGTGGTCCGAGGCCACCGGCTGACTGAGACTCACGGAGACCACCCGAGAATGCGCTCTGAAATCGATGCCTCGATGTGCATACCATGCGTCAGAGACGGAAGAACTTAAGCGATTACTCCCGCAAGCGCGCTGCGATGAGGTCCCCGAGGTCGTCACGGAACTCCTCGACCTCGATTTCTTCGAGAACCGGCACGAAAAAGCCCTCCACGAGCATATTCCGCGCCGCACGCGGCGACACTCCACGCGAAGTCATGTAGAACAGGTCTGTGGCATCGACCTGTCCGACCGACGCTGAGTGTGAGGCTTCTGTGTCGTGGTTGTTGATAATCAACTTCGGGGAGGCGTCCGCTTCCGATTCATCCGACAGCATCAGCGTATTCTCGCGCTGGTAGGAATTGGTGTCCCACGCCTCAGACCCGACATCTTGAACACCCTCATAAACTGAGCGCGCTTCGTCATCGAGCACGCCACGGGTCACGAGGTCGGCAGTCGTGTGTTCTGCCTCGTGCCAGACGCGCGAGGCGACATCGAAGTGCTGGTCGTTATGGCCGAAGAAGGCTCCGACGATTTTCGATTCTGCGCCTTCACCGAGCAGTCGCGTCTCGACCGAGGATTTGGTGAGGCGCGACCCGAGGTTCCCCTCTATCCAGTTGACCGTTCCGTAGGTGTCGGCGTGGCCGCGTTTGAGGGTGTAGTTGTAGGTGTTCTCATCGAGGTGCTGAAGCGAGCCATACTGTACATGACTGTTCTCGCCCGCGTCGATTTCGACAAGTCCCGAGTAGTAGCGTTCGCCCTCGATGGATTCACCTGTGGTCTGGCGTTCGAGGATGGTCACCGAACTCGTCTCGCCCGTGACGACGAGCGTATAATTAAAGAGCGAGCGCGAGTTCATTCGCGTCCGTACCGTGACATCCTCGGCATCGACGCCATCCGGGACATAGACCACCGTTCCGGTCGAAAACAGCGCTGTCTGTAGCGCTGTCAGGTAGTTCTCCTGTGGGTCGATAACAGTGCCAAAGTGCTCACGAACGAGGTCCTCGTGACTGTCGAGCGCTTCTTCGATAGACAGAACCTCGACCTCGTCGGGACCGACGTGGTCTTTTTCCTCTGCTGCGTTCAGCGGGTCAACGAACCCCTCGAAATCGAGATTGTAGAGGTTCGTCCAGTTGCGACCCGGTGTCCGAATCACGTCGGGCATATCGAGGTCTTCGAGCGCCGAGAGCGCGTCGAGGCGCTTCTCCAGCAGCCAGTCCGGCTCATCGAGGCTCGCCGAAATCTCCTGTACCTGTTCCTCCGTGAGGTTTGCGTGTATCTGCGTACTCATTTATAACTACTTACCCGAGGCTCCCTTCCATTTCGAGTTCGATGAGCCGATTGAGTTCGACCGCGTACTCGATGGGGAGTTCTTCGGTGATGGGTTCGATGAACCCGGCGACGATCATCTGCTTTGCGTCGTCGTCGTCCAGTCCACGAGACTGGAGGTAGAACACGTCCTCGTCCCCGATTTTCCCCACAGTAGCCTCGTGAGCCACATCGACCTTCGACTCCTCGATTTCCATGTACGGCATCGTATCCGAAGTCGATTTGTTGTCGAACATCAGCGCGTCACACTCGACACTCGTACTCGAATTTTCGGCACCGTCCGAGATGTGGACTAGTCCGCGGTAGTTGGTCCGTCCGCCGTCCTTCGAGATGCTCTTGGATTCGATGGTCGATTTCGTGCGCGGGGCGTTGTGATAGACCTTCGCGCCGGTGTCGATGTTCTGGCCCTCGCCCGCAAACGCGATGGTGATGTGGTTGTCTGTCGCGCCGCGGCCCTTGAGGATAGTGCTCGGATAGAGCATCGTGGCCTTCGACCCCATCGACCCCGAAACCCACTCCATCGTGGCGTCCTTTTCGGCGATGGCGCGTTTCGTATTGAGGTTGTATGTGTTCTTCGACCAGTTTTGGACTGTGGAATACTGGACGTGGGCGTTCTCCTTAACGAAGATTTCGACGCCGCCACTGTGGAGATTAAACGAGCTGTACTTGGGGGCCGAACAGCCCTCGATGTAGTGGACCTCACTTCCTTTCTCGGCGACGATGAGCGTGTGCTCGAACTGGCCCATCCCCTCTGAATTCATGCGGAAGTACGCCTGAATCGGCATCTCCACCGTCACGTCTTCTGGAACGTACACGAACGAGCCACCGGACCAGATGGCTCCGTGAAGCGCCGCGAACTTGTTGTCGCTCGGAGGAACACACTTCGTCATGAAGTACTCCTTGACGATTTCTGGGTGCTCACGGACTGCCTTGTCCATGTCACAGAAGATGACGCCTTTCTCCTGCCACTGCTCTTGCATATTCTGATAGACGATTTCGGACTCGTACTGGGCACCCACACCGGAAAGAGCGTTCTTTTCGGCTTCTGGAATCCCGAGTTTGTCGAAGGTGTCCTGAATCTCCTCGGGGAGTTCGGTCCAGTCATCGACGCCGCCGCGCATATCGATATCCGGTCTGATGTACGGGACGATTTCCTCGATATCGACTTCCGAAAGGTCTGGCTGGCCCGGCCAGTCGGTCGGCATCGGCATCGCGTGGAACTGCTTCAGTGCCCGAAGACGGCGTTCGAGCATCCATTCGGGTTCGTCTTTGTCCTCACTGATGAGACGAATCGTCTCCTCGTTCAGTTCGCCTTTCTCGGCGCGAAAGGCCGACGATTCCTCCTTTTTGAACTCGAAACGCGCTTCCGAGTCGGTTTCTCGCAGGTGGTCTTGGTCTGAACTCATGATTGTCTATTGTAGCCGGAGCCTTATCAGGCTGTCTCGTATACTTCCTCGCGCACCCAGTCGTAGCCCTCGTCTTCGAGTCGGGTAGCGAGTTCCGGGCCGCCGCTTTTTGCGATTTTGCCGTCGAGCATCACGTGGACGTAATCCGGTTCGACGTAGTCCAAAATCCGCTGATAGTGCGTGATTTGCAGGATACCCGCGCCCTGCTCGTCGCGCAGCGCGTTGATACCCTTCGAAACGTCCTGCAGCCTATCGATGTCGAGTCCCGAGTCGATTTCGTCGAGCACCGCAATCTGTGGTTCGAGAATTGCGGCCTGCAACACCTCGTTCTGTTTTTTCTCGCCGCCCGAAAAGCCCGCGTTGAGGTAGCGCTGGGCGAATTCGGCGTCCATATCCAACTGCTCCATCTTTGCGGCCATGATCTCTTGGAACTCCGCGACGCCGACCTCGCCCTCATCCATGTTACCTTCCATCGGCGAGGTCTCGTAGCCTTCGTCTTCATCCTCGGCTTCTTCGTCTTCTCCCTCAAAGAGTGCCTCGCGCTCTTCGAGTTTGGCGTTCAGGGCCGTGCGGAGGAAGTTCACCATCGTGACGCCCTCGATTTCTGCGGGGTACTGGAAGCCCAAGAAGACGCCGAGTGCGGCGCGTTCGTTCGGTTCGAGGTCTAAGAGATTCCACGTCCGCATATCTTCTGGAACCTCG
>DASSKS010000237.1:0-4235 GCA_035690245.1 Halococcus sp.
GACGGGGATGTAGTAATCGACGACGCGGGCGAGTACAATGCGAATACTGGCACGCGATTCGAGATGTTCGCCGTTGAGGATTCGTCCTACGACGGCGGATATTTCTATCATTTCGAATACTACCATCCCGAGGAGGGCCACATCCTCCGGTACGACAACGCGAACGACGCGCACGGCGTCGGCCCCCATCACCGCCATCACGGTGACGATGTGTCAGGGTTGACGTTTCGCGGTCTGAAAGACCATGCCGCTCGCTTTAGAAATGAGGTGAAAAAGCTCGATGCACAGCGATAACCATCCCTACGACGAGACCGAACTCAACTACCCTGACACGCTCCGTCTCACGGTGCAGAGCGGTGACGACGCGCTCGATACCGCCGTGGCAGCGGCCGATACAGCCGAACGTGGAGAGCAACCGCCCGCTACGGTGTCGTTCGAGAGCGTATCCGGTCTCCGGCAGTTGCTTACCGACCGCCGGATAGAGATACTTGAGACGTTGATGGACGAGCGCGCAGAGAGTATCACAGCGCTCGCCAAACGGCTCGACCGGAGCTATTCAGTGGTGCATGACGACGTTGGAGTGCTCGCCGAGTATGGCATCGTGAAATTTCACGAGCAGGGGGCCGGACAGGCGCGGGGCGTGTTCGTTCCCTACGAGGCGGTCGAAATCGACGTGACGATTCGCAGCGCGGGAGCACGCGAAGAGGCAGCAGCATAATCACCCGTATTCACAACTTTCGGTTCTGAGCGGCGTGAACGTCCGTGACTCCTGGCGGCGATATATACATTTCGCTATATTCAGAACACAGTTAGGTTCCGGGGGTCAGCGTTTGTACTCAGTCGAGGGCGTCGGCCTCGGGATTGTGCCACAGCCATACCCGTAGACCCTCCTCGTCGCGTTTGAGGTCGCGGTACTCCTCGTGCGTCGCGGCCCACTTGTATTCGACGCCCGGCACGGGGTCGCCAATCCATTCCAGCCACGCGGTAGTCTGTTTCGGCGAGAGTTGCACGCGCTTGCCGGCGCGCGTCGGCTCTAAGCCAACCGATTTCAAGAGTGCTCTCACGCGCGTAGCGCGTTCGTCGACGGCGGCTGAGAACCACGCCTGTCGCGTGGTTGCGTACTCGGGATTCGACCATAAGAGACCGCCCGCCGTGGCGTGCCACGCCCGGCCGCTGCGCGGCGTCAGGCGACCACCGGGAAGGTCCTCGGGTGCAGGGAAGCGACGGTTGCCCTCGGCATCATACCACGCTCGAAAGCGCGTGAGTGCGGAGTGGGCGTGCGTGCGGACGATATACCGCTGTGCGGGCGGTGGGTGGCCGTCGTCGAGATGGTCCCAACGAACGATTTTCATGGCGAGCCAACCGAGTTCGTCAAAGAGCCACTCAACGAGCGGCCGCCAGCGTGTCGATAACTGAAAGTGCTTGTTCTCGCCGGAGCCGCCAACGAATCCGTCACCAAGCAGGAGACCGGCGATGAGTTTGCGCTGCTCGTTGGCGAGTGCTGGCGGGGTGCAACTGCCGCTCCAGTGCTGTGCAAGGCGCTGATAGTCGCTGTTACAGGTCGGACAGTTACCGCGACGGACGAGTTCTCGCCTCATCCTCTCTGGTCTCGGTTCTCTGAGTCGGTTACATCCCACTCGGCGACATCGGCCCATTCGACGTTTGCACCGTTCACCCTCGACGGAACCTCACACCCTTCTTCGCCCTTGTAGCGGAAAAACCACGTTACGGCGCAGTAGTGTTCGACCTGCTCACGGCGGTGTTCATCGAGACCGACCGTCTTCATGACCTCGGTGGGTGTCGCGTCTGGGTGTTCGTTCGTATATTCGCTCACTGCCGCCGGCAGCGGCTCTTTTTCGTCAGTCATCGTTTCGGCCTCCACCACGGATACGCTCCCGAAACTCTGTTCGATTCGACCATACCACATGGTGGAGAATAATCAGCAGGATTCCAGCCCACTTCAAGAGGTCGGTATCGAAATAAAACCCTCCTGAAACGAGATAAACAGCAGCAACCAAAACAAGGAACTCACCGAGAGCGGATACTGACGAACTCATCTCCAACCATGCGATACTGCCGAATAGAGCGACGGAACCGATACCAATCAAGAGAAGTGACGGGATGGTTGCGCCAAGGAGTATAAATACAATCGACATTACCCAAATCGGAAGCCACTTAGCATCTCCCAATCCCGCAATACGAGATGTCGTTGAATCGGTCATTTGCTTCCTCTCCCGTCCGCGACGTAGCCCTGCCGTATCCCCTCACGGCGCGTCAAAGCCATTTTCTCCTCCAGACACGGCGCAAGTGCCGAAAGCTCTCGAAGCCGGTCGTCGGCCCACTTCTCGCGCAGGCGCGCAATCGGCTGGTCGATCTCCTCCTGTCTGGCGTAGCTGTCAACTGAGTCCATCAATCAAATCCTCTACTGACAACCTACTAGCCGTCAAATCGGTGTTTCCGTCCCGGTATTCACCGATTTTATCCACGACCTCGCTGAATGAGACACCCGATTCGGGCGAGTCGGATGACATCCGATATCGCTCTTGTATTGGCTCACTCACAACTTCCGGGTTATGGTTGCAGCCACGGACCCCGCGGGCATGATTCGAGACGCTCGCCAACGAAGCCTCCATCTCAGATGCTATCTGTTCGACCGCTACTCTGCGTCTGCGACGACTTCGTATCTCAGCACACTCCTCTTCTCCGATAATTTTGTTGACCATAGTTAGTCAGTCATGGTGACGGCCCTCGCTGCTCTCGTTGGTATATCTCGGTCGCTATTTCACCCGGCGTCTTGTCGGTCTGCCGGAGCACGGCGTCGTCTTTGAATACCTTCGCTAGTGCCGGACATGGGTCATATTCGGTCCGAGGGTGCTCCGGCGATAGCGGATCGGATGTTCCCGGAATGTCCCGCTCCTTCCGTCCGCACTCGATATACTCGGGGACATCATCCCACGAGTCCGTTTCGGGGTCAAGTAGATACGTATAGACGTATCCACACTCGGGGTCGGTACACGCGACCGGAGCCTGTTCGATTGCCTCCCCCTCGTACAATGCCTTCTCTAAGAGGTCTTTGTTCGTTTCGTCGGTCATCGGTTCAGTTCCTCAACGGTGGGGTATTCAGTCGAATCGGGCGCTCGCTCGCGGCGTTGCCATGTCTCCTTTGCTCGGGCTTTGTGAACGCCACAACACAGCAGGGCGTTCTGGGCGCGCTCGTGTTCCTCTGTCAGCAGTGCGAGCGTGTCCGGGTCGTTCGTCAGGTGCTCTTCGAGATACGTTTCAGCGGTCCCGACGCGATATCGGGCGGGGTTCTCACAAAGGTCGCTTTCGTCCGGCCCGGCGAGCGGGAACGGCACGAGAATCGAACCGTCGGGATGCTCTCGCGCGCCGCAGATGAGGCGTTGTTGGTCGGTCATCGGTCTCTGTCCTCCTGTGGTTCGACTTGGTATCCGCCGGTAAGCCGCCCTATCAACGGCAGCAATCTTGTCACGGTCCACCACGCCATGTAGATGAGAAGACTCACCACCGCAAGCAGGGCGAATCCCCAATCGCTGAGGGCCGCGACCCATCCCCAGAAGTCCTCCATCGACATGACACCGCCGAACGCGAGTACGCCTCCGAGAACAATCATCCCACCAAACCCAGCGAGAATCGACTCCATCGCTAGCACCCAAATACGTTCGTGCCGGTCCAACATATCGAACCGGACCATCTCAATCTGCCACCCGAGTACGTCGAAGCGCGTGTCCGCCAGTTGATCATCGTCGTGGTCACTTGTCGAATTACTCATTGCATCCCTCCAGAAGCGTTCTCGCTCCGCTTTCGTAAGATGACGCCGAACAGGAGTATCGTCGTATACAAAAGTGCGATTCCACCACCGAGAGCGGTCGGCCATCCCATTACCAGAACGACGACTCTCACAGCGAGTTCTGCAATAGCCTCTATGAAACCGAGTGGCGGTGAAGGTATATCGGGCGAGTTGGCTATTTTGAATACAGCCGGGAACCAACTCGGTGCTTTGAAGTAGATAGCCAATTGGCTACTCCCGGCTATTACCCAGAACACGGCGCGGGGTACCGACGCTCGGTCAAACGGCGAACGCGAGGTCCCCGTTGTCGAGGCCATTGCACGTTCCATCGCTTCAGCGTCGTCATCACTAAGATCCGTCATTGGTCTTGCTCCTGTTCGTCGCGTGCGTTCTCGCCTACCCGCTCAAGCACCCGCTTTTGGACCGT
>DASSKS010000238.1:0-10009 GCA_035690245.1 Halococcus sp.
CTGTGTAGTTCGCCCGTATTGTGAACGACCGATTCCGGTAGAACGACTCGGGTGCTGCCAAGAGCGGGGATACGTACTCGATACCCTGTCTTGTGAGTCCGGGCGCGAGTTGCGGTACTGGTGTCGGCGTCGGTTTGTCCGTCGGAACGGGTACTGGCGTGAACCGTATGTCCGGTTCGTCGCTTCCACTGCCGAGCACACCGTTGCACCCCGCAAAAACGACCAACACGGCGACGAGAATCGTCCCGAGAGTCCGCTGCATAATTCACCTCTAATTCATTGCGTAAAATATCTTTTTATCCACCAGTCATTTCGCGTCGTCCGGTCCCAAGAGTGGTGGAGTTAAGACCGGGGCGCAGATATCGCCGGTATGGAAACACTCCTACTGGACCGCGAGGCGGTCGATGGAAATGCACAAATGGCTGAGGTAATCGGTGCCGTGAGCGACGCCTTCGCGGCCTACGAGCGCGGCGATGCGCAGATGCCCGCCAAATCCTACATCGAACTCCCCGCCTATAACGGCGACTTCCGCTCAATGCCGGCCTACATGGACGCGGGCGAGTGGGACGCCGCCGGCATCAAATGGGTCAACGTCCACCCCGACAATCCTCAAAAATTCGACCTCCCCACTGTGATGGGGACGATGATTTACTCGGACCCCGAAAACGCCGTTCCGCTCGCCATCATGGACGGGGCAGAACTCACGATGAAACGCACCGGCGCGGCCGCCGCAGTCGCCACCGACCACCTCGCAATCGATGACGCCAGCAGTCTGGGACTCGTCGGCGCGGGCGTCCAGTCCTACACCCAGTTGGAGGCCATCGCCGAAATCCGCCCAATCGAGGAGGTCGTGATAGCCGATGTGAACGAAGACGCCATCGAGGCGTTCATCGAGCAGTTCGAGGACCGATTCGAGGTTCAGGGTGGCTCGATAGCCGACACCGCTGCCTGCGATGTCCTCTCGACGGTGACCCCGAGTACCGAACCGCTCGTCTCGCTTGCGGACCTCGGTTCTCATACGCATATCAACGCGATGGGCGCAGACGCCGCCGCAAAGCAGGAACTCGACCCCGACATCCTCCGTGAGGGAAACCTCGTTATCGACGACTACGCTCAAACCACTCACTCCGGCGAAATCAGCATTCCCTATTCGGAGGGTGTCATCGACGATTCGGACATCGACGCCGCCGTTGGCGAAATCGTCGTTGGCGAGAAACCGGGCCGCACTTCGGAGGACGGAATTACAGTCTTCGACAGCACAGGTCTCGCCATCCAAGATGTGGCGACCGCACACGTCGTTTACGAACACGCCCGCGAGGTGGGTGGCGGCCAGTCGTTCGAATTCGTTACGCAGTAGTTCATCGGAATCTACACTCCGACGGTTTAAACCCCGAGACGCACTGAATACGTGTAATGAACGTCTCGGAGCTGTCGGATGTCCCCGACTGGATGCCCGACCATCTGCGCGGGGAGGGTATCGAAGAACTCTACCCACCCCAAGCGAAAGCCGTCGAAGCCGGCGTCACCGAGGGCGAAAGTCTGGTCGCAAGCGTGCCCACCGCGAGCGGGAAGACACTGATTGCAGCCCTTGCCATGTGTGCAAGCATCGAACGCGGCGGGAAGGCACTCTATATCGTTCCACTCCGTGCGCTCGCGGGCGAGAAACGCGCGGAGTTCGAGGCTTTCGAGGAGTACGGACTTTCAGTTGGCGTTTCGACCGGGAACTACGATTCCGATGGGGAATGGCTCGCCACGCGCGACATCATCGTTGCCACAAGCGAGAAGGTCGATTCGCTCGTCAGAAACGACGCGCCGTGGATAGACCAGTTGAGTTGTGTGGTCGCAGACGAAGTCCACCTCGTTGACGACGGCCATCGGGGTCCCACACTGGAGGTCACCCTCGCAAAACTCCGCCAGCGCAATCCCGGCCTTCAGACGGTGGCGCTGTCTGCGACGATTGGCAATCCAGAAATCCTCGCCGAGTGGCTCGATGCTTCACTCGTGGACTCGACGTGGCGACCAATCGATTTGAAAAAAGGCGTCCACTACGGGCAGGCCATTCATCTAGAAGACGGCGAACAACACGAACTCGGGGTGCGAGACGGCGAGAAGCCGACTGCCGCCATCGTGCGCGATACGCTCGCCGACGGGGGTTCGACGCTCGTGTTCGTAAATTCAAGACGCAACGCAGAAGCATCGGCCCGGCGGCTTGCCGACACAGTAAAAGGGGAACTCACAGGCGAAGAACGCGAGCATCTCGCAGAAATCGCCACGGAAATCAGGGAGGTGAGCGACACCGAGACGAGCGAGGGGTTGGCGAGCGTCGTCGAGCGCGGCGGGGCGTTTCACCACGCAGGATTGGCGAGCGAGCACCGCGAACTCGTCGAGGACGCCTTCCGCGAGCGCGCGCTCAAGGTGGTGTCTGCAACGCCAACCCTCGCAGCGGGTGTCAACACCCCGAGTCGTCGGGTTGTCGTCAGGGACTGGCGGCGTTATTCGGGCGAAGCGGGTGGAATGAAACCCCTCTCGACGCTCGAAGTCCACCAGATGTGTGGCCGGGCAGGAAGACCGGGACTCGACCCCTACGGCGAATCGCTTTTGCTCGCAAAGAGCCACGACGAACTCGATGAGTTGTTCGATAGATATATCTGGACCGAGCCAGAACCCGTGCGCTCGAAACTCGCCGCCGAACCCGCCCTCAGAACACATCTGCTTGCCACCGTCGCGTCGGGCTTTGCGGGGTCGCGTTCTGGACTCTTAGAATTTCTCGACCAAACGCTGTATGCCACACAGACCACCGAAAGCGGTCGACTCGAACGAGTCACTGACAATGTTCTCGACTATCTCGTAATTAATGAGTTCCTCGAACGCGATGGCGAAGACCTCGCGGCAACGAGCCTCGGCCATACGGTTTCACGGCTCTACCTCGACCCGATGAGTGCCGCCGAAATCGTGGATGGACTCCGCGCGGCCGACGACAGACCGACCGCACTCGGGTTGTTCCACCTCGTGTGTCGCACGCCGGATATGTACGAACTCTACCTCCGCTCGGGTGACCGCGAGGAGTACAGGATGTTGGCCCACGAGCGCGAGACCGAATTTTTGGGAAGTGTCCCGAGCGAGTTCGAGGACCGCTGGGAGGACTGGCTTTCGGCCTTGAAGACCGCGAGAATGTTAGAGGATTGGGCGAGCGAACTCGACGAAGGCGAAATCACCGACCGCTACGCAATTGGGCCGGGCGATTTGCGAGGAAAGGTCGATACCGCAGAATGGTTGCTGTCGGCGGCAGAACGCCTCGCGGGCGAACTCGGGCTTGAGTGGGCACCGGCAGTCAGAGAAGCCAGAACCCGTGTGGCCCACGGCATTCAATCAGAACTCATTGACCTCGCGGGCGTGCGCGGCGTGGGCAGAAAGCGCGCCCGTCGGCTCTACGAAACGGGTATCGAAACCCGCACAGACCTCAGAAACGCCGATAAATCCGTCGTCTTGGGAGCGCTTCGCGGTCGGCGTAAGACCGCAGAGAACGTCTTGGAGAACGTCGGTCGGAGCGATACCTCGATGGAGGACGTCGAACCGTCAGGGTCGGTGGCGGTCGTCGGGAGCGAGAGCGAAGAGGACCAATCGAACCTCGGTGAGTTCTGATGCAACTGGTCGAGGGCAGAGCCACGGTCGGGGATGTCGAGGAATTCGTTGCTCGACTAGGAGAAATCGGCAATGAATACGACTGTACGGTACAGTCGTTCGACGCGCGGTATATCGTCTCGCGTGCGCATCTCGAACGCGCACTCGAACTCGCAGACCGAGCGCGCGAACGCGGCGAGGCGGTCGCGCGTGAACACGCAGTCGAAATTCTGTTGTATGCCGCTGGTCGCCGCCAAATCGAGCGCGCGCTCGAACTCGGCGTCGAGGAAGGCGAAAACGAGGTCGTCGTGCTCGTGGATGCAGAAGGAAGCGGTGACGAACGGGAAGCGGCGGCAGCCGTCAGCGACCTGCTCGATTCTGGGGATACCCTCGGCACGTTCGATGAAGGGCGCGTCCGCGAGTTCTTCGATATCGGGGATGCGGAACTCGCGGCCACGGATGCAGGTCTCGATTCATTGGTACTCGAACGAGTCGCGCTGCTCGATGTCGAGAAGTAATTGCGGCAACGGTCGCGGGTGCTGTTCATACTTATCCTGCCTGCGCTGTAGTGGGGTGCAGCAGTGAGCGCGGCTTAACCGTCGTCTATTCCGGTTTGAGCGCCGTAGCAACGGTTTCGTAGTCATAGGTCGTGACTTCGAGGGGATTTCCGTATGGGTCTTGAAAGTAGATTGAAAACGCTAGATCGTGATCGGCGATATCGTCTTGATCTTCTTCTCGTCCAACATCGGGTACAGGGAGGTCTTCGACCCGAGTGATGAAGTCTATGAACTCGGTTCCTCCGACACGGAACGCGACCCGGCGGGAACCAGTCGTTTCCCTCGATCCGCTAGGCTGCCCCTCAAACAATGCCAATTTCGTCTTCCCGCCATCACTGGAGATATGGAGCGGACCACCGTCATCCGCCCATTGCTGATAGTCGTCGCATATTTCGAGTCCGAGAACTTGCTCGTACCACTGTGCTGCCTCATACCGATCAGGAACAACCAACTCGACGTGGTCTATCTGCTCAACCTGAAAATTTTCTTCGTTCATTGTCCATCAGCTAGTACTCCATATTGAGATAAATACGTTCACTTAGTGGAGTGAAAGTGACACTCTCTCCCTGTAACGAAGCACTTCCTTCAGTACCGGCCGTTGCTCACTGTTTCCGAACGCTCATTCACCTCCTGCCCGACTCACGTGCATGGAGAAACCGGAGGTGAGTGTTGAGTCGAAGCGAGTCGATATCGAAGTCGATGGTTACGAGTCGGTCGGTATCCGATACCTGACTGCCGGTGAGAAGAATGAGGGGCCGCCGGTCGTCCTCCTTCATGGTATTGGACTCGATGCGGCGAGCGTTTCGTGGAAGTACGCACTCCCGCATTTCGCAGACGAGCACCGAGTGATTGCCCTCGACTTTCCGGGCCACGGCGAGAGCGATGAATCCGAGCTATACACCACGGAGTACTATATCAATGTGCTCGGTGGGCTGCTCGATGTACTCGACATCGATACTGTGTGCCTCGCCGGTATCTCGATGGGTGGAGCGGTCGCGCTCGGGCACACGCTCGACAATCAGCAGATGGTCGAGCGACTCGTTCTCGTCGATAGCTATGGCTTGGGCCGCGACGCTCCGTGGCGACCCGGCGGGTCTGCGCTGGTGCGGATGCCGGGCTTCGATGGACTGTTAGGCGCGGGGTTCGCCCTGAATCCGGCCATTGTCGCCGGGAGCCTCGCGGGGGTCGTGGTGAACACTCCTGCGGGATTCGTTACCGATGTTTACCGGGCAGTCGGACCAGCAGCGGCACGCGCGCTCTCTCAGTGGCAGCGCGACGAGTTTCGGGCGTGTGGGCTGCGGACGTGCTATCTCGACCGACTCAGTGAGCTACGAACGCCGACGCTATTGATTCACGGGCGCGAGGACCCGATTTTCCCGATTGGGTGGTCAGAACGCGCCACAGAACGGATTCGAGAGAATGCATTCGAAGTCTTTGAGAACTGTGGCCACTGGCCGCCGCGCGAGTATCCAGAGAAATTCAATCGCGTCGTTTCCGGCTTTCTCTAATTTTCATCGAGGAGGATAACCGCCTCGCCGTCGATGACCGTCGAGTCGTCTTCGTCGTCGGTGACAGTGGTTCTGAGCCGATAGCGATAGTCGCCGAGGTCTTCGACGATTTCGCAGTCGGCGGTTACGCGGTCGCCGATTCCAACTGGATTGTGGAACTCGACATCCTGTGAGAGGTAGATGACGAGTCCGGGAAGACGCGCGAGCGCGGCGCTGATGAGACCAGAGACGAGTGTTCCGTGGGCGATTCGTCCGCCGAATCTCGTGCCTTCGGCGAACTCCTCGTCCAAGTGAAGCGGGTTGGTGTCGCCGCTGGCCTCGGCGAACGCACGCACATCGCTGTCGGTGAGTCGTTTCGAAAATTCGACTCTGTCACCGACCGAGAGCGCATCGCGTCGGTGTTCGGTCAGTGAAACGTTCCACTCGGGGTGCTCCTCGCCGGCTGACACGTCGGGAGACCGAGTGCTGAAGGCGGCAAGCGTGGCTCGATTCGCCGCGAGAACGCTATCGAGGAGGTAACTGGAACTGCGAATCCATGCGTCAGTCAACGGGGTGGACAGGGAATCTGAACTCATTCGTTACCTCCTTTTGGCTCCCTACGACCTTAAATAGTTCTGACTCTCATGCAAGCGTTTTTTACGTAACGTGTAACGATAATCAGGATTCGGTGACTGTTCGATACCGATTTTGCGCCGATATACCGGTAAACTGAATCCCGTTCGTCGTCGGGGATGGCGCGCACTCGTGTACGGAGTGTCCGGTTCGCACTTTGAATGCAGAACGGGAGGATGTAGCCCGCGCTCTTTATTCCATATCGCGATTTGTGGTTTATGGAATGCACAGATGGGTTCTGTTAGCGGTCGCTGATGCAGGGTCACCGCTCTGCTCTGCTCTGTTTTTCATGTAGAATTTCTTTTTCTTTGAACATCGTGTCCGTACTATCCAAATCGAATGTGACAATATCGGCTATCTGGATTTCGAGTGAACGAACAGCGAATTTCGGCGAAGCGCAGGCCACAGTATTATGAGGCCCGCCGCTGTTGTCGGACTATGCGGGGCGGAGCGGATACGATTGTCTCTATCCTGCCTCGCTACGGAGAAACTCATGTCAGGTGAAAATCTCGAATTCGGTATCGTCGGATTGGGAAAAATCGGCGGCAATCTCGCAAAACAAGCCGTCGAAAAGGACATTCGGGTCGTCGGGTTCGATACCGCCGACAAGTCGGATTTACAAGACGAGGGCGTCGAAGTCTATGGGGCCGGCGACTACGATACGCTCGCAGAGGAACTCGACGCACCCCGCGTGGTCTATCTCTCCTTGCCCGCCGGGGGTCTCATCGACGAGGAACTCGGCGACCTCATGGACCACTTAGACGAGGGCGATGTCGTGATGGACGGCGGCAACTCCTTCTGGCGCGATTCGATTCGCCGCGAGAAGCGAGCATGGGACGAAGGCATCTATTTCCTCGATACGGGGACGAGCGGCGGGCCACCCCGTGCGAGCGAAGGGGCGTGTTTCATGGTCGGGGGCAAGGAGGAGGGCTTCGAAATCGCCGAACCGTTTTTGGATGCGCTGTCTGTGGATGGCGGACTGCTCCATACTGGGCCGCCGGGAAGCGGCCACTTCACGAAACTCGTTCATAATGGCATCGAGTTCGGGATGCTCCAATCAATCGCCGAGGGTGTCGAACTCCTTGAGGCTGGTGAGTTCGACCTCGATTTGGCGGACGTATTCCACAACTGGTCGAACGGCGCGGTCATCGAGAGCTGGCTGGTCGAACTCATGGAGAAAGGTCTCCGGAAAGAAGACCAGCAATCGGATGCCCCCGACTTCGAGGACATTCCAAATTATGTCGAAGACACCGGCGAAGTGAACTGGCTGGTCGGCGAGGCGTTCAAAGGCGAAACCCCGATTCCAGTCATCTCCCAATCGGTTATCGAACTGTTCAAATCCCGCGGCCAGCAGCGCCACGCCTACCGCGCTATCGCGTTGATGCGTCATGGATTTGGCACACATCCGTTCGGTGAGGACGACAGTATCAGAAAAGAGCGCATTCAGGGCCGGGTTCACAACGAGTCGCGCCACGAACTCCGCGACGAGGACGACATGGACCCAGTCGGACCACTCGCGGACGAGGACACATAGAACATGGCAAAGGAATTCACTGACGACGAAAACGGCATTCGCGTGTGGGCAGAAACCGAAGGCGAGGTCATCGAGAAGGCGCGCAACGAACTCGATTCGGCAGGTGTCGAGATGGACGACGCGACCATTCGAGAACACATCGAGGTCATCCCCTCACCGCGACGCATCAAAAGCGGCGAGGAGGGCGTCTTCGACGAACGGCGGCGTCGGGGTGGCGAGCGCACTGCCCAAGAAGTCATCGAGAGTGGAATGGACGTCGGACTCGGGACTGGCAGCACGACGGCGTGGGCGGTCGCAGAGATCGGTCGCCTGCTTCGAACTGGTGAACTCGAAGACATCCGGGGGGTGGCGACCTCGCTCCAGAGCCACGAACTCGCAAAGGAGGCGGGAATTCCCCTTCTCAACCTCGATGCGGTCACGGAACTCCACGTGACAATCGACGGCGCAGACCAGTACTCAGAGGAAGAACCCACAGTCATCAAGGGCGGTGGCGCGGCACACGCCCGCGAGAAGGTTATCGACGCGATGGCCGACAAACTGGTGATTGCGACCGACGAGGAAAAAGCCACTGACCCGCTCGACTTCCCAGTACCAGTAGAGGTGATGCCCGACGCGCGTGAGGTCGTCGCCGAGGGAGTACGGGACATCGGTGGCGACCCAGAACTACGGATGGCCGAACGGATGGACGGGCCGTTGTTCACCTCGAACGGGAATCTCGTGCTCGACTGTGATTTCGGCGGTCTCGACGATACCGCAGGGACGGCCCGTGCGCTCGAAAAGATACCAGGCATTCTCGAACACGGTATCTTCCTCGATATGGTCGATGAGGTCTATATCGGCACCGAAGACGACGTTGACGTACTGCGGTTCTGAATCTAAGGAATCATATATTCAGCGAGGTTTATCTCTGACAATGCAATCCACGTATTCATGATTATTCTTTAGATACTACGGAAAGTCTAGGATATCTTGGCCAGTGACTATTCTGTCAAAATCAGATCCGAATTCATTTTCGATTCTCTCTTTGACTTTAACAGAGAGAGTTCCAAGACATACGAAACAGCTATCGCCGATCTGTTCAGACAGTTCACGTAGCTCCTCTGCTTTGCTTCGCGTTTTTTCTGTCTGCGTAGACATATTAAACTTACAAGTAACTAAATTAATGTGAGACGACACTCCAATCATATCTATTGGCACAGTGTTCATCTTACTACGATTATTGGTTATATTCCCCTCAAGGAAATCACAGTCAAAATCCAACTCATCTCTTACTTCAAGCACAGTCAAGACAGACCAAGCTCTATGATCATCGTATAAATCCCCGATTTCTTCACTGAATTCATCTAGCAGCTCCCTCATATCTGTCTCCTCGACAAAGCAGACACCCATGTCAGCCAGAACATCTACACAGGTCTTGAACTCCACCCAACCAAGATCTTCATTGTCTACTACCGATGGAATTTTCTTGTTTACAACTCTGAATCCGATAATCGCATTCTTATGCTCATTGTTCAACCCATCCAAGATCTCCTTGAGACGTTTTCCTTTATACAGTCTTTCTTCATTAATCGTTTCTGAGTATTCAAGATTCATCAGATTCGTTTGTTTGTGGGATGAGTTCCACCACCATTTCTTCTGAGAAGAGACTCTGGAGAGGCGGCAAGTCCATGCTCTTCAAATAGTGTGACACCTCGTAACTGCTTTCAGTCCGAACTGAATTTCTGACTGTATTTACAAACTCTTCCTCTGAGGGATCTTCACCCTCTGGGTCGATAGCCCAGTTAATTCGGACTAAGCAGAGATCAGTATCCTTCTTGATTTCAAATATGTGTATCTCGTTCTCCCCATCGTTTGATATTCTGGTGTCGACTTTATTTAACGAGTCGAACCCACCTTCAATTGTTATGTGATCGGATTGACTAAATCCATATCGTTCAAAGTGGACCTCATCTATCCAACTATCCATGCATTTCCACCCTATATTTATGGCTGCGTCTCGTGGGTTCAGTTTCCCAGTTCGTACTCTTTGTTTTCGGAGATAGCTCTTGTCGCTCTCGAATCGTATTCTGCCAATACATCACTCTCAAATCGTCTTCAGAGAACACCATGCTGTCTGGGAGTCGCTCACACAGATCATCAATTTCATACCGGCTACTATATTCTGTTAGTTGCTCTTT
>DASSKS010000239.1:0-4485 GCA_035690245.1 Halococcus sp.
ATCTACCTAACTAACTTCAGATTGCTCCGAATGGGTTTCCAACCAGTCGATTCCTCCATCGATAGTCGGCATTGCGAGCGTCGAAGGATTATTGATGACGACGCCCGCTGGCAGGGACAACCGTTCGTACCGAATTCTTAAGCCGAGTGTGTTCGTCACCGTCTAGCAGCCATGACCACGATACCCTGCATCTCATACAGTAGTGTTCGGTCAACTGATGCATCCGCTGTTTCGCCGTCAGTGTCGAAGTTATTGCTGTGCCACAATCGAATTTCGGTTGCAACCAGAGTGGTTCTCCGTCTATCGGTAGCGTCACGATGGCAGTATGTGTGTGACTGCACGCGAGGCACCCTTCGATGAGTCTGATTGCAATCGTTCACGTCGCCCATCCCGATTTCGCGCTGTCGCCGACGATTCGAAACTGCCCGGACGTGGGGCTGCGCGTCATGCCACAGTCGGCGACCGACCCCGAGACGGGGCTGTTTTTCTTCTTCGTCGAAAACAGTACTGAATCGTTCGAAGCGGCGCTCGAAGCAGACCACACAGTCACCGAGTGGACGGCGGTCGCCAATGGCGAAACGGGAGCTGTCTATCGGATGCAACACCCGTCCGACGCGAAGTTGCTGTCGCCGAAGACGCTCGAACTCGGCGGGTTGATGCTCGAAGCGATGAGCGACGAGACGGGCTGGACCATCCACCTCCAGTTTCCGAATCAGGAGGCGCTCTCGAAACTCTGGGAGTACTGTGAAGACGAAGGATTCTCCTTCGAGCTAAAACGGATGTTCAGACACCAGCCGTGGACCACATCGAGAGGGCTGTCGCTGACGGATGCACAACGTGAGGCACTGACGACAGCGTATGAACAGGGGTATTTCGAGGAGCCACGGGCGATTTCGCTCGCGGAACTCGCGGACATCCTCGACATCTCGCCGACGGCGGTCGGTGGCCGCATCCGCCGCGGGACCGCAGAACTCATCGGGACGACGATGATGCAGGAATAAGCGCCGAAACAGCGAATCATCGTGACTAACGCGATTCACAACGCCATCAGTACGCACTGAGATGGTCGTCTCGTGGCTCCCACAGCCGCCCCGTCATTCGCAACTCGTGAATCCCCGCTATCGTCTCGCCGACCGTATAGCCGTGTTCGCCCATTGCAGCGGTGATAACGCCGATAGGCACGCCGTTCTCGTAGTGCTCTCCTAGCCCCTCGATGACCGCCCCGAGGTCGCCATTGCTCGAACTTCCATCGAAGGCGTCGAGACTAGCGCGCTCGTACTCGATATCGTGCCCGGTGAGGCTGTGATGGCGTCGGTAGAACTCGACGACTTCGTTTGCGGTGTCCGTCTCCGTTCGAGTTTCACATTCTGGACACGTCACGACGAATTTCCTCCTGTTTTGCTGTGTCATTTTTTCATTTCCGATAACGAAATCAGCACGAATCGCGCGTCGCTATGCGTTGTAGGCTTCCTGAGCCAACCGGTGGAATTTGTGGACCGTGTGTTCGTTCGGGCCGAGTTGGGCTTGGGCGAGCGCGCCGTTTCGTAACCCTGCATACTGGCGTTCGACCAGTTCGAAGTCCTCCTCTTGGAGCTGTCGACTCGTTCGAATGAACTCCGCTTCTTCCTCGGTCAACTCGGAATTCCTGAAGAAGTAATCGGTGATGAGTTGGAATCGCCCTTCGTCGATAGGGTCGATGATGTAGGTTCCGTAGCCGTCCGCCGTGCCGTAGAGGTTGAGCGTGAAGTTCGGCCAGAAGTAATAGAACTTCGCCTCGTGCTCGTCGTGGATACGGAGTTCGTCTTCGACATCCGCCGCGTGGGTGTAGTGGAGAATCCAGTAGTAGTCGTTGACTTCGAGTTCCGATTTGTCGAGCGAAATCCCCTTGATCCAGTCTCGGTGGTTTGCCTGACAGTGGTCACATTCTGAGTAATTCCCACCGAACGTCTTCCAGTTGCATTCGACCTCAGAGACGATGCGCTGGGCGTGTTCGTACTCCTCCAGCGGAAGGGCTTCGAGTTCTTCTTTCATCCCACGGGCCTGTTCGGAAAGCGCCATCGGGTCGTCGTCGAAGTTGATGAAGATGAGGGGACCAATCGAGTCGGTGGCAACCTCGAACAGCCCGTTCCCCTCGGGGTCAAGTTTTCTGACGTCTTCGTCGTCAAGGTCGGCGTTCAGACTCGCCTCCTCGAAGCTCTGGGGCGTACTCGACAGGTTCCCATCGAGGTCGTAGGTCCAGAGATGGTAGGGACACCGGATGCGTCGCATCTGACCGGGGTCGCTCATTGGGGTATCGTCGACCATTTTCGAACCGCGGTGGGCGCAGGTGTTGAAAAACGACCGCACGTCGCCGTCGTGGTCGCGGACGACGACGACCTGTTTGCCGCCCACCGTCCGAGTGAAGAACTCGCCCGGCTCTTTGATGGCGTTGGCGTGGCCCGCATAGACCCAGTACGATGAAAACACTTTTTCCTTTTCCATCTCCCACGCCTCGGGGTCGGTGAAGTATTTCGTCGGCAGTGCGTTCGTTTCTTCAGTGATGTCGGGACTGACGGCACTGACTTCGTCGATACCGTTGTTCCATCTCGTCATGTGTGGTGAATGCACACGATTGAGTATAAGTACTCGTCACAGATGCTTCGTATGTATAAATACCCCCTACCGACTCAGTACCGTTCGACTTTGAGTAGTCTCTCGCAGAATCGGTTAAAACAGGTGTGGTGGTGAAGCCGAACGGTCATGACACCACCAGCCGAACGCTCGACAGTCATGAACGCGACCGATAGCCGGTACGACGTAATCGTCGTCGGTGTCGGCGGGATGGGTAGCGCGACGACCTACCACCTCGCCCGGCGGGGACTCGATGTGTTGGGTTTGGAGCGATACGACATTCCCCACACGATGGGGTCTTCACACGGTATCACGCGCATCATCAGGCGGGCGTACTACGAACATCCTTCGTACATCCCACTTATCGAGCGCGCCTACGACCTCTGGGACGACCTCGCAGACACCTCGGACAGGCCAGTCATCCATCGAACCGGCTCCATCGACGCCGGACCACCCGACGACCCGGTGTTCGAGGGGTCGTTGCGCTCGTGTGAAGAACACGACATTCCCCACGAGGTTCTCACGGGTGCCGAACTCTCGGAGCGATTTCCCGGCTACGAACTCCCCGCGGAGTACAAGGCGCTCTATCAGTCCGATGGCGGGTTCGTCGTGCCCGAACAGGCCATCATCGCGCACACGCAGGCCGCCCAGAACGAAGGAGCCGAGATACACGCCCGCACGCGCGTCCGCGACTGGGAAGAGACGGCAGACGGTGGCGTCAGAGTCGAGACCGAGCGCGCGACCCACGAGGCGGATAGGTTGGTTCTCGCAGCCGGTGCGTGGAACTACAAACTCGCCGATGCCTTGGAAGGGCTTGCAGTGCCCGAACGACAGGTGCTTGCGTGGTTCCAGCCGAAGACTCCTTCATTATTTCAGCCCGGGCGCTTTCCCGTGTGGAATCTTTCAGTTCCCGAGGGCCGATTTTATGGGCTGCCGGTCTACGACGTTCCCGGCATCAAACTCGGTCGCTATCACCACCGCGACGAGCAGGTAAACCCCGACGACTGGCATCGTGAGCCAGAACCAGAAGACGAGCGCCTTCTCAGGGAGTTCACGCAGCAGTACTTCCCGGAGGGTGCCGGCCCGACGATGCGACTGGCCACCTGTCTGTTCACCAACTCGCCCGACGAACACTTCATCCTCGATACGCTCCCGGACCATCCCCAAGTGGCGGTCGGTGCCGGGTTTTCGGGTCATGGCTTCAAGTTCGCAAGCGTCATCGGCGAAGTGCTCGCAGACCTCGCTGCCGACGGCGACACCGACCATCCAATCGAGATGTTTCGGTTGGGTCGATTCGACTGATTCGACTGCTTGACTCGACCGAGTGACACCGATGCAGCCACAAGGGAATAAGCGTCTGAGATAATCCACCACGACACTTATACGGGGACCGCAGCCATCAGTGGGTGAGACATGAGCACAGGGAACACTCTGCCGGAGACGGCGCGAACGGTGGTCGTCGGTGCCGGGTGTGTCGGGTGTAGCGCAGCGTATCACCTCGCCCAACTCGGTCGGGAGGACATCGTGGTCGTCGACCGTGGACCGCTGTTCGAGACGGGTGGGTCCACCTCGCACGCCCCCGGACTGGTGTTTCAGACGGCGGGCGATAAACTGATGGCACAGATGGCCTCCTACACACAAAACCTGTATTCCGACCTCGATAGCTTTCGAGAGTCCGGCGGCATCGAGGTCGCCTACACCGAAGACCGCTGGAATTTCCTCAAGCGAAAGCGCGAATGGGGGCTGTCCTACGGTGTTGAGGATGGTCAACTGCTCTCACCGGAAACGGTCAAAGAACACGTTCACCAGATAGACGAAGAAGTCATCCACGGCGGCTACTACGTCCCGACGGACGGGACGGCGCGCGCCGTTGAC
>DASSKS010000240.1:0-7414 GCA_035690245.1 Halococcus sp.
GCCGCGAAACGCCGAGTTCTGTGGCAAGCCGTCCAAGACTCCAGTCGCGTTGTTCGCGTTCGTCTGCGAGCACCTCGCCGTCGATATTCACGTAGAGTCCGCCGGGAGCGGCGTAAATCATCGGTGGGATGTCTTCGATAAAGAGGTCCATCGCGGTGTCGGGACTCAACACGGGAACCCCATGCCGAAGATACATCACGCCCGGTTTGAGGTCCTCGTCTCTGGTTCGTAGCCCGATAACGAGCGGTGTGGCTTCGAGATAGCTGCTGAGTCGGCGCATCTCGATTCCCGTGGTCCCGTCGAACGCATCGATATTTCCCAGAATCTTCACCAAGAGGAGGGTCTCGCTGCGGCGGGCAGCAACGTCGAAACTCTTCGGGCGGACCGCACACCGCTCGCTCACGAGAAAGCCCGCGTCTTCGAGCATTGCGGTCACGTTGGCGACCAGCGCGGACCGTGACATGGGTGTTTGTAAGCACGCGCTCGTATATAGTGATTGTGGCGGTGGGACACTGCCGCGTCGGGCGATTAGTGTCAATGACGGCGATAGAGTTATATACCTGATTCGATTCGGAACGCGGTTGTTCGCCGAATCCAAAGGAGGAATGTGACGCTCATCGGTCTCGACGACACCGACTCGCGCGAGCAGGGGATGTGTACGACGTATCTCGCCGCGCGGGTTGCAGAACGAATCCGGGAGGCGGGCGGGGCAGTCGAACGATCGGTGCTCGTCCGGCTGAATCCCGCTATCGAGCACAAAACACGGGGTAACGCCGCACTCTGTATCCACACCGACCTCGATGTAGAGAGCGCGTTCGCCATCGTCTGCGAGACGGTCGATTCGTTCGCCGTGACCGACGACTCCCGAACGAATCCCGGCGTGGTGGTCGCATCCGAAGTCTCGAAGTCGGTTATCGATTTCGCCCGGCGAGCGGTGTGTGAGCGTCTCACGCTCGATGAGGCCAGAACGTATATCGAGTCCTCGGAATATCGGTACGCTGGCTGGAAGAATTCGAGAGGAGTGATCGGCGCGCTCGCGGCGGTCGGCGCGTGGCAGGCATTTGGGGACTGGACCTACGAGTGCATCACCTACCGCGAGGCCCACAGACGAGGAACACCACGGGAAATCGACCACGACTCGGTTTTTGCGGCTGCTGACTGGGGATATCCGACTGTGTGGGACACCGTAGACCGCGGTGAGAGGGATTCGGTGTGTGTGCCCCACGCACCGGGACCGATTCTCTACGGGATCCGGGGAGATGATTCCGAGGCTGTACAGGAAGTCACAGACCGTATCGAGAGCGAACCCACAGAACGTACGGAACTATTCGTGACGAATCAGGGCACCGATGCACACCTCCAGAACGGAACCGTAGAAAGCGTGTACAATGGCCGGGCCTACCGCCTCGATGGAACCGTCTCGACACCGCCTGAAACCCGTCGCGGTGGACACGTCTTTTTTACACTTGGAGACAACGGTACGCTCCAATGTGCCGCGTTCGAGCCAACGAAACGCTTTCGAGAACGGATTCGTGCGCTCCGGGTTGGCGATAGACTCACCGTCTGTGGCGAAGTCTCGGATGGGACGCTCAAACTCGAAAAATTCGCCGTCCGTGGCCTGAATACCACGGAACTCGTGGTTCCCGAATGCCCGGAGTGCGAGCGCTCGATGGAGAGTGCAGGACGCGGACAGGGCTATCGGTGTCGGGACTGCGGGACCAGCGAACCGGGAAAAATCGAACGAGAAATCGAGCGGAATCTCGAAATCGGCTGGTACGAAGTGCCGCCGTGTGCGCGCAGACACATCGCAAAGCCGCTCGTGCGGGGCGGGTTCGACGCGCCGACTCATCCAGAGCGCTGAGTTGGCGGCGGGATTAAAGCACGAGCCCCGCGAGACTCGTCCATGACCATTCGACGCGGGTTCGTCACCCAAATCGGGATGAACTACGAAGAAGCCATAGAGCGCGCCGACGAGTTCGGTCTCGATTTCGTCGAACTGATGATGGACGGCGCACACGAACGTACCCGGCTCGAACCGGACAGTGTACAGAAAGCAGCAGACGAACACGACCTCGACCTCACGGTTCATCTACCTTTCAAACTCGACATCGCCTCGCCATTTGAGCACGTCCGTGAGGGCGCGCGTCGTGAACTGCTCGCGGCCATCGACACCGCCATCGAGTGTGGTGCTGAAAAAGGAGTGGTTCATGCGAGTACATCGGCGTGGTCGCCCGCGTGGGAACACGACGAACTCCACGAGCACCTGATTGGCTCAATAGACGAACTCGATGGGTTCGCGCGCGAACGCGATTTCGAGGTCTGCGTCGAGAACGTTCCCGGCGAGTTCTTTCCAAGCGAGTCGTTTCCACGACTGTTCGAGGAGACTGACGCGAGCATGACCCTCGACACCGGCCACGCGCGGATGAACGGGATGAGTTCGAGTGAGATGGCCGAGTTCCTCGACACACACGGCGAGCGGGTTTCTCACCTCCATTTGAACGATACCCGACGGCCCGCGGACGAACACCTCCCGTTTGGCGCAGGAACCCTCGACTTCGAGCGGATTTTCGAGCCACTTCGGGAGGACTGGACCGGTACGCTATCGCTCGAAGTGTTCACGCTCGATTGGGAGTACGTAGAGACGAGCGTCCGGCGACTCGACGAACTGTTGTAGTCAGGATTTCAACCCGCTTCCGGTGAGCGGCACTACTACGTGGTCGTTTTCACCCACTACCCCGCGCGCTCGGTATTCCCGGAGGGCAGCGGGTGCGACCGCGCTCGTCGGCTCGACGTAAAATCCTGCCCTGTGAAGGCGATTGCGTTCGCGTTCGGTTGCCTCGGCGTCGATGGCGATGGCATCACCACCAGTTTCCTCGATAGCACGGATGATCTCGTCTTTCCGTACTGGCTCGTGGATGTGAATGCCGTCGGCGAGGTCGTTTCGTCCATCCACTGGGTCTGCCACAACTGGGGCGTAACCGGCGGCCTGCGCGCCGAGCAGCCGTGGTATCTCGTCTATCCAGCCCGCATCACAGAGCGCGCGAAACCCCCGGTAGGCCCCAAGAAAGAGCGTTCCGTGGCCGACTGGATACACCACGGCGTCGGGGACCTGCCAGTTGCGCTGGGCGGCGACCTCGAACCCAAGTGTTTGTGTGCCGGCATAGAAGGCCGGCCGCCATGCGTGACTCGCATACCAGCCCGCACCTCTCTCGACGGCTTCGATGGCTGCGTTCGTCACGTCCTCTCGCGCGCCCTCGATTTGTACGATGTCAGCGCCTGCGCGCTCGATGGCTCTGCGTTTCGATTCCTTCGCGTCGGCGGGCACGTAGATTTCGGCGTCGATACCCGCACGGGCCGCATACGTTGCGATGGCCGTTCCCGCATTTCCCGAGGAATCTTCGAGTACTCGTTCGACACCGCATTCGACCGCGCGCGAAATCGTCGTCGCCGCGCCACGGTCTTTGAAGCTCCCTGTGGGCGAGACGTATTCGAGTTTGAATTCGGCGCTCCAGTCGGGTGCCTCTACAAGGGGCGTCCAGCCCTCGCCGAGGCTCACTTCCCGTGTGACCGGCAGAAAGTCCGCGAACGTCCAGAGACCATCGGAAGTGTCGAGCGCGGCGGGCACAGAACTATCGGGCAGCGGTCGGTTTGCGAATTCGAGCGGATGGCCACACTCACAGCGCCAGCGGTCGGCGTAGGTGTTTCCACAGATAGGACAGCGGAGACCAGCGGGCATGGTCATTGAAATGGATGAACGAACCAGTAGGTGACGATTCGCTGCGCCGCGGTCGGGGAGCGGTTGCGGTCCTCGGCACTGATTCATTTGATTCCGAACGACCGGTTACTCGAATCGACTATCGGAGCACCGCAATATGCCGTGTGAGCGAACGATGCACCCGGCGCTCGAACGTGTCTTCGACTCGCCAGCCAGCCGCACGCGCCACATCAGTCCACGGCCGGTCGCCGACGACTACGGCGCGAGACCCAATCCGGCGGGCTTCCATGAGCGCGCCGGCCACTACTGAATCGAGTTCACCTTCGATTTTCGACTGTCGGCCATAGGGGGCATCGAACACCACCGCATCCGCCGCGCCATCGCGGATGGGCAGGCGGGTTGCATCACCCTGTGCAGTGGCAAATCCAGTATCGAGATAGTACGAGAGATTTTCGGCTGCGCCGTGGGCCATCTTCGACTGGACGTCGATTCCTACGACCCTACTTCCGACGAGACCGGCCTCTGTGAGTATTCCACCCGTCCCACACATCGGGTCCACGATGGTCGAATCGGGCCGCGCGCCAGCGATATTTGCGAGCGCGCGCGCGAGCAACGGACTCATCGAACCGGGTTGAAAAAACGGCTTGTTTGTGGGTGCGCGCGCGCCGAAATCACGCCTGCTTTCAACGGCAAGCCAGCCGAGAACACAGGTTTCTCCCGAAAACAACGCTCGGAGTTCGTTATCGGGACTCTCCAAATCGACCGCAAACCCGCGTTCTGTGAGTATGTCGCCGAGTCGTCGTTCGGCGGTTTGGGTGTCGATGTCCGCAGACCGGCGCACGTCGCGCGCGCGGACGGCAACCGTGCCCTCGATGTCGAGTGCAGCCGCCGCAAGCAGCGTACACGCATCCTCAATATCGGCGTCGGTGCGACCGACCACCCGACTCGCTCGGTGGGTGTAGGCGAGTCCACGAACTCGGTGGTGTGCGACCTCCCGAGCGAGCGCGAGACCGGGAGCGATACGCTCGACCCCCTCCGCCGCGCTCTCGGCCTCACGGGCGGCGAGCGAGTCGTCCTCGCCGCCGAGTTCGAGCACGTACACACACAGGTGTGGGTATTCTGAACCATGACGCTGTTGATTGTCGCTCCCGTTTCGACGCACGGAACTATCAGCACGCGACACCAACCTTTATAAGACTTAAATACGAGTTTTAAAACGAACCATGTCTGTTCAAGACCCCAAAGAAACCATCAATATCGAGAACGTCGTGGCTTCTACGGGAATCGGTCAGGAACTCGACCTTCAAAGTGTGGCGATGGATCTGGAGGGGGCTGATTACGACCCGGAGCAGTTTCCCGGTCTCGTCTACCGCACCCAAGACCCGAAATCCGCCGCGTTGATCTTCCGGTCGGGGAAAATCGTCTGCACAGGAGCGAAAAGCACCGCCGACGTTCACGAGAGTCTCGAAATCGTCTTCGATAAACTCCGCGACCTCGAAATTCGAGTCGAAGACGACCCCGAAATCGTCGTCCAGAACATCGTCACGAGCGCCGACCTCCAGAAAACACTCAATCTCAATGCCATCGCCATCGGTCTGGGTCTCGAAAACATCGAGTACGAACCAGAACAGTTTCCGGGGCTTGTCTACCGTCTCGACGACCCAGAAGTGGTGGCGCTGCTGTTTGGCTCGGGCAAACTCGTCATCACCGGCGGAAAAGAACCCGCAGACGCAGAACACGCGGTCGATAAAATCACCGACCGACTCGACGACCTCGGACTGCTCGACGGCTGATTCTACTCTCTGAAGTGGGGGTCGATGATTTCTTCGACCGTCACGATGTTCGTCCCGCCACATTCGACACACTGCTCGTCCGTCAGTACCACTGACCCACAGTCCGCACACGCATACCGCTCCCGGTCTCGTTTTTCAGGGTTCCTTTCTCGCCGGAGGTCGTCTGCTGTCGCCATCCTGCATACTAGTGTGACATGAGTTGGCAATACTCTATCGGTTCCAACCACGAAGAACCGACGTTCAATTACCAGTTGTGAATGGAATCACAATCTGTTGATGCTGCGGGCGGCTGGAATGGGTAGACCCAAACCGATTCGAGGCGAACTGGTGGCATGGCCGCGGGTACTCTCGTCCAGGTTTCGCCGGCCGCGGGCGGCCCACTCGCCTACCTCGGTACCTTCCTCCTCACTGCGGGGATTTATTCGCTGACCGTCCACATCGCCGCTCGGAACGTCCTCGGAAGCGTTCCGCTGCGGCGGGCGCTGCTGGTCGGGCCGGTTCTCGCGGCGGTCTCGCTTCTCCTCCAACAGTTCGGTGTGCTCACATTCGTCCTCACAGTCGCAGTCGATTTCGTGCTCGTTCGATACGTCTATCGGCTTAGGATTCAGACGACGGCACTCGTCACGTTCATCCACATTATCGTCAGCATTCTCGTACTCGCCGTCGTGTTGAGTGCCTATCAGCTGCTGGCTTTGGGACCGCTCGCTTAGGCGACCAGCCGCTCGATTTCAGTAACGAGAACGTCGCTCGCGCCCAACTCCTTTACGTCGTTGATGACCTCGAAAACGTCCCGTTCATCCACAACGGCATGGACGGCGACGCTCTCGCTGCCGGCGATGTCCATGACTGTTGGTCCGCCAAGTCCCGGAATCACCTCTCTGACCTCTTTTAGACTACTCTCTGGCACGTTCATCATCAGATAGCGTTTTCCCTCCGCCGAAAGCACGGACTGGAGGGCCGTCTCGACCTCTGAGAGTTTCGGGTCCAACGCAGCCTCGGCGCGCGAGAAGAGACGCGCCGAGCTTTCGAGCACGTCGTCGATAACCGAGAGACCGTTGACTCTGAGCGTTGTGCCGGTCGAGGTGATGTCGATGATGGCGTCTGCCATCTCCACGTGCGGGGTGAGTTCGGTCGCCCCTGAAACTTCCACGACTTCGGGGTCGATACCCCGGTCTGCGAAATACTCGCGGGCGATGTGTGGAAACTCGGTTGCCACGGTCTTCCCGGCAAGGTCTGAAACCGATTCGAACGAGCTGTTTTCGGGCGCAGCGAGCACCAGCCGACAGTGCCCGAATTCGAGGTCGAGGCGTTCGTCCAACCTGACGCCGGCCTCGCGGGCTTGGTCGAGACCCGTCACGCCCGCGTCGGCCGCGCCGTCGGCGACGTATTCGGGGATGTCCGCGGCACGAACGAACAAGACGGTGACATCGGGGTCCACAGTCGAAGCGTAGAGTTGGCGCTCCGCACCGTTTTCTAAATGCAGGCCGGCGCGTTCGAGAAGGTCGATTGTGGGGTCGTGTAAGCGGCCCTTGTTGGGCACGGCGAGGCGCATAGCGGACTACGGTGGTTGTGGCTGAATTGCCTTTCGTTACCGCTCGTCGTCGCGTTGCTGTCTGCGTCTGTTCATCGTCCGCTGTGCTTTGGTGTAGCCGAGCGCGAAGACGACGATGCCGAACAGCATGAGACCGGCGGCGGGAAGGGGTGTACCGCCCGTCGAACCAGACAGCGAAACCAGCGCGATGCCGACCGCGGTGAGGACGATTCCAGCCGCGCTGATTGGATTCAGAAAAACGAGTCTGAGATACGCACCCGTAGAGGGCGTCCTGCCTGTTCTCGGGTCGGAATCATCGTCACTCATATCCCGTCACTCGGTGGCTGACGAGGATTCTGACTCACCCTCCTCGGC
>DASSKS010000241.1:0-2137 GCA_035690245.1 Halococcus sp.
GACGCGGAAATCACGAAGACTGGAACCACGACTGTCGGTCTCACGACCACCGATGGCGTCGTCCTCGCCACTGACCGCCGCGCGAGTGCCGGCAGAATGGTTGCGAGCAAGCAAGCCCAGAAAATCGCTGAAATCCACCCACGAGGAGCGCTCACCATCTCGGGTGCGGTGAGCGCAGCACAGGCACTCATCAACAACCTCCGCGCGGAGGTCGACCTCTACGAGGCCCGTCGCGGCGAGGAGATGAGCATGACGGCACTCTCGACCTTGACTTCGAATTTCCTGCGTAGCGGAGCCTTCTTCATCGTCCACCCGATTCTCGGCGGCGTCGACGACGAAGGAGGCCACATCTACAGCATTGACCCCGCGGGCAGCGTCATGGAGGAGGAGTACAACGCAACTGGCTCGGGTTCGCCCTACGCCTACGGTGTCCTCGAACAGCAGTACGAAGACGGGCTAAGCAACGACGAGGCCAGAACGGTCGCCACTCACGCGGTCAAAAGTGCCGTCGAGCGCGACACCGCAAGCGGCAACGGCATCATCATCTCCGAAATCACCGACGAAGGCGTCGAAATCGAAGAACACGACAGCTTCGACCACCTTCTGTGAGAACGCTCTTTTTTCCGTCGGTAGCGTCGTTGAGCTGTGCGGCTGCGGTTCCGGTTCCGTGACGTCTCGACGAGCAGAGCGAAACTACCGAGGTGGTAAGGCATATCTGGATGCATGGGTAAGCAGAGTCGATGACAAAGCGCCACGTCACGCTGCCCAAGGAGGCAGAAGCCGGGTTGGAGATATTTCTCTCAGAAGTCGATGAACGGCTGTCTGGTCCTGAAGACACCTGCAAAGTCGTTGCCGAAACGCTGGCTGGTCTCTACGGCGATGGCGACGCCTACCGGCGTTTTCAGGACGATGGAGCGATTTCACCGGCTGAACGAGTCCGCTTGCAGGGATACGACCCCTGCAATGCCACGCTCGAAAGCGAATACTACGCCGAAAAGAATGACGAAAAATTCGAGCAATCGAAACACCTCCAGTGGCTCTGGCGGCAGTTCGATGCCACGCCGATGGCCGATAACGTCGCGTTCGCGCTTCGTTTTCGGGAAATGCTCGCAAATCACCTCTTTGCCGAGGCTGGTGAAAATCTCAGACTATTCAAAGGAATCACGATGACCTACGGCCACAACATCTCCGTCGGCGATAACACTGTTATCCACGACGACGTTCACCTGGACGACCGGGGTACGTTGACCATCGGAAATCGGGTGAGCATCGCCGATGAAACCCATATCTACAGTCACGACCACGACACCGTCGACCAGACCGAAGTGGAGAACTTTCATACCGTCATCGAGGACGACGCGCGCTTTGGATACGACTCGATGGTTCGTGCGGGCGTGCGCGTCGGCGAGAACGCGATGGTCGGTGCCAAATCACTCCTTCAGCGTGACGTGCCCGCCCACCACGTCGCCGTCGGAACGCCCGCGAAATCTATCACAGTGAAACCCGGCTGGGAGTCGGTCGCAGAACCCATTGAGGACGCAAACGAAGACCATCGGGACGAACGCCGCATCGACTACGACCTCCCTGCGGACATCGCTGTCTTTGACGAGTTCGGCCGCGAGCGCACCCCGCCGGAGTAAGACACTACACGGCGTCAGACCGACACGAGTGCTCGTTGCTATCGGCGTAGCGTTCCACACTCACCTCCTCCGTACAGACGGCCATCCGGCTCTCCGGGTCGTAGGCGACGATGCCCTCGGCAACGAGTTTCGGCATATCGATGTGATGGAGCCTGATGACGACGCGCTCTCGCTCGTCATCGCTCACCATCTCGACGGGAATGGTCCGTTCTTCGGCCACGATGTTGGCCGCAAGCGTTCGTAATTCGACAGGATACGTGAAGTTTCTGAGATACTGAAGCGCGTATTGTCGTCGGGAATCCGTTGTCTCCGTCAAGGCGGTGAGTGACGGCATCTGCCCCGTTGTCGTGCGTCCAACTGAAGGGGAACGGTCGAACACCATACGTTGTATCACACTCGGGTAACGGTCATAAAGAATCGGCATGAAGGTTCCACCCTGATATATAGTACGCGGGTAGCCGGACGCTCCTATCGGTGAGCGAGACGATTTTATCGCC
>DASSKS010000242.1:0-2107 GCA_035690245.1 Halococcus sp.
TTATCGGGTTGCTCGCGTTCGTGTTCGTCGAGACTGCAACACCAGTGACCGCGGTTCCACGGGTGCTCACGCTCACTATTGTCGTTTATACCGTCTATACGGTGGCCGGGGGCATCGTCTTCGGTTCCGAGGACTGGTTTCGGTTCTGTGACCCGCTTGCGGTCGCCTTTCGGTTCTATGGGAAGGTCGCGCCGCTGCGGTGGACGGATGCGGGACTCGAATGTCGGCTACCGGGTGCAGTGCTCGCAGAAACAGACTCCGTAGATACTCCGAGCGTCGCCTTCGCCATCGCGCTCATCTGGGAACTCACTTTTAGTGGATTTATCAACACCCAACTCGGCACTGGATTCATCGACGTACTCGTCGGTCCTATCCCTCGATTCCTCGTGGAATTCGTGTTCTTCGTCGTGGGCTATGCGGTCTTTTTGGGTGCGTACTGGCTCGCGGCACGCCTCACACGGAATCGTATCGAGACGTATCTCACGGCGGAGGCGATTGGCGCGTGGATGGCTCCGGCGCTGCTCGCTATCGCCGCCGGGTATCACCTCGCGCACTACTTCTGGTTGTTCTTTCGAAATATTCCATCGCTCGCGCTTCTCTTTGCGAGTCCGTTCTCGCCGCCGGCGAACCCGCTCGTGTTCGCGGTGCCCGTGTGGTCGAACGACCTGAACATCGCGTTCATTCTTCTCGGCCACCTGCTCGCGGTCTGGGTCGCCCACGCGCGCGCGTACTCGCTGTTTCCGAGTCGATTGCAGGCGATTCGGAGTCAGTTCCCCTTCATCGCCGTGATGATTGGCTACACGGTCGCTAGTCTCTGGGTGATTTCGTTGGTCTGATGCGGACAACGAACAAACCCACCAACAGATATGATTTCAGATACTACAATAATATCTAGAGTAGATTTATGTAGTCATACCTCTAATACACCTAAAATGAATTCGTGTCCTCTGTGCGAGAGGTCTCTTTCTGAGACCCGTCCCAACCATCACGTTGTCCTCGAAATCGAAGACACGACACGTTCGACAACGCAGTTCATGGGCGACGAAACCAGCGTCAGGCGGTACTGTGTCGACCGACGGGTGTGTGCTGAGTGCTGGGACGACCTGCGCGGGAAACTCGCCTAATCCAACGAGATACACGAGCTTCATTCTCAAGAATTCCCTCTCCTCAGTCGCGGCTGCGTCGTCCGCGCGTGAGCGCGCCCGAGCATCAAACTTCCCTCGTTTCGCGCTGTTCACGCTCCATGAATGTATCTGGTAACAATAGCAATACACCTGTGGCTCGTCGTGGCTGTTAAGCTCTCTGTGGCCCGATTTGGGCCATCTCCGAATGATGGACCCTATTTCATGCTTTTATCCTCTAATAAGATTTTCACAACTTATTTAGGATTGATTCGAAAATATTCATATCGGGAGCGCACATTGTAGAAGATGTCATGTCCGACTCCGAAATCAGGACGTACCTGCAAAGCCACCCGAAAACCCTCAGCGCGCTGTTCGGCCTAGTGGTGCTGCTGTCATCGGTCAGTCCCGTTGCTGCTCAGTCTGCTTGCCTCAGAGGCCCGTAGCGTCAAATATCGCTAACGTCGATTTCCTGACTCCAGCGTAGTTTACCGTTGATCATTGTTGGCGAGTTTGCCAGTGAGAGAAAATCACGGAGTTCCTTTTGAGAGAGGTCATATCCCTGAATCTCACCAGTAGATATATGATATTCCGCATCTTCAAAAAATGGGACGACCAATGTCCCCATACCGGTATCGGAGGTCGGATACACTTTGAATTTTAAATTAAACGAGTCGCCGGTACGTTTTACACTAAATAGATTGGCCGTTCCGTTTTCGGTCTGTGCAATCGAAAGGCTTCCATCGCCGACCACGAGGTAGTGGTCGCCCATGATGCTCTCGCCGCGGGCGACTTCGAGCGCGGCGCGCAGCGGGAATCCACAGTTGAGCAGGCGCGCGAGCGTCCGGCCCATTTTGACCGCCTCGCAGTTGAGCACGTCCGTGAGCGTGACGATACCCCCGATGGACCCCGATTCGATGAGACTCATGCCCTGCTGGTAGGACTGACAGGCGTTGAGCAAGAAGGCATCCACACCCACCGAATCC
>DASSKS010000243.1:0-4242 GCA_035690245.1 Halococcus sp.
CGTTCATGGGTGGTGGCACCTCGCTCGTGGAAGCCTCGCGCTTTGGCGTCGAATCCGTCGGAATAGACCTGAATCCCGTCGCGTGGTTCGTCACGAAAAAGGAATTAGAGGCAGGGAGCACCGATGTTTCCGCCCTCGAAGCCGCCTTCGAGCGGGTCAAAGCCGACGTGGCCGACGAAATTCTCGACTACTACAAAACGCCGTGTCCAAACGGGATTTCCGCGTCCGGCAACGGCGGCCACGGCGAGCACGACGCCGATGTAATGTACAACTTCTGGGTGAAGGAACTCGACTGCGTTTCTTGTGGGCATACCGTCCCGCTATTCAAGGACTACCGCGTGGCGAAAGGGCGCTACGAAAACGACGACAAATACAACGTACTCTGTCCGGGCTGTGGCGCGGTCACGCTCACAGACGACTGGCAAGAAGAAAGCCACTGCAACGACTGCGGCCACGGGTTCCTCCCGAAAGACGGGAGCGTCACCCGCGGTGGCTACTACACCTGCCCCGAGTGCGGCCAGAAGGAAGCGATTACCGACGCCATCGAAGAACAGGGCGCACCCGAAATGCGCCTCTACGCGGTGGAATACTACTGTCCCGAGTGTGACCAGCAAGGAGTGGAAAAGAGTTCCTTCAAGGGCTACAAACGCGCCGAAGCCGCCGACAAACGACTGTTCGAGCAGGCAAAACGCGAGTGGCAGACGAGAACTGACCTGCATGACTATGTGCCTAGCGAGGAAATTCCTGAAGGCGCGATTACGGCTGCCTCATCAGTAAGTGGAAATGATGTTTTCCAACACGGTTATGATTATTGGAATGATTTTCAAAACGAACGCCAATTACTGTGTTTGACTAAAATAATATCTGCAATAGACAGCATAGACGATAAAAATTCAGCTGAATTTCTTCTTCTTGGACTTACAGACAGTCTTCGTACTAATTCTACTTTCTGTTCATATGACCCCTCAAGAAATGGGATGGATCACATATTTCGTAGTAATTCGTTTGCTCCTGTATTATATCCCGCAGAAAACAATGTTTGGGGAACAAAGTTCGGTCGAGGAACATTTAAATCTAGTTGGGGTATGGTCAAAAAAGGAGTCGAATACGCAAACGCACCAACCGACCGCTATTTCGATAACGGCGAACTCGAAGAAACTGATAAGTTCGCCCAGCCAATCGGGAAAAATTTCGAGATTTATCAAGACGATATGAGAAATGTCACTGCCGAGAACGAGTACGACGCGGTCATCACGGACCCGCCGTACTACGACAACATCATCTACTCGGAGGTCGCGGACTACTTCTACGTCTGGCAGAAAATTCTCTTAGAAGACGAGTATCCGGGTTTCGACCGCGAGAAGACCCCACGGGCGGAATCCATCGTCACGAACCCCTATTTGGGGAAGACCGCCGCGGACTTCGAACACGAGATGGGCGAGGCGCTCTCGGTCATCAATCGCGCGCTGAAGTCGGATGGAGTGCTTGCATTCACCTATCACCACAGCGACGAGGAATCGTGGGGCGAACTCCTCGAATCGCTCTGTGAGAACGGCTTTGAAGTCACGGCCACGTATCCCATCAACTCCGATTTGAACAAGTTCATCGGCGGCGAGGCGGTCTCGTTCGACATCGTTATCGTCGCTCGCCCGACCGACGAACGAAAACCCATCTCGTGGAACTCGCTGCGTCGGCGCATCCACAAAACGGCCCAAGAAACCCGCAACGCAATGGAGGCAAACCGCGACCTCGCAAGCGGCGACATCGGCGTCATCGAGATGGGCAAATGCTTCCAAGAATACTCGAAGCACCACGGCGAAATCCGCGGCCAGCGGGAGGGAATGACCGCCAAAGAGGTCGTCGAGGAGATCTATGGCATCATTCAGGAGGGCGAACGCGGCGAACAAGATGTCTATCTCGACCTCCTCGAAGGCCCGGATGCAACGTACAGCGACCTGAACAAGCACCTGAAGCGCTCGGATGCCGCTGAAGAAGCGATGAAGGAGATGCAGTTGTTCCGAACAACGAGTAATACATTCGTTCTCTGTGACTGGACGGACGAGAAGCGCCAAGCCTACGTCCAGAGCCGGGTCGAAGCGGGCAATGGCGACCTGACGAACCTCGACAAGGCGCATTTCCTGCGCTATCGCTACGAACACGACCGCTCACGCGAGGAGTATCTCGGCCGCTGGGATGTCGATGCCCTCGGAGAACTCTGTGAGGACCTCGCCACAGTCACCGGTGACGAAACCTACCTGAAGATGCTCGGCGTCGATACGACCCTTGCCGAGATAGCCGAGGAGTAGGTCCGAAGCGTTCCTTCTTCCCGCCGGTTCTCACTATCGAGCGCAAAACCACACCATGCGACACGAGAGAGATGTTTAAATTAAACTCCCTCCCCAATAGTATCACAGTAACGACGGAATTCTGTTTCTCGTGTGGATACTTTGATAACCCACCCAGCCATCGTGTCAGGTACTCATGAGTGCGAAAGGAACGCTCGATACGAAGATAGACGACGTGCTGACGCTCAGCCCGGAACTCACCGAGGGCGACAGCCTCATCAAGGGCCAGATTCGGCTCTATGACGTCGATAGCGACGCCGACACGCTGGAATCCGACGCAGAGCGATTTTTCGACCGCACGCTCCTCACCGGCGGGTTGGAAGACTCCCTGAAGCGACTCCGGGACACCCGCCGCGGCGAGGACAACAACCGACTCCACGAGATGTACGGTCCGTACGGCACGGGTAAATCCCACCAGATGGTGGCGCTGTACCACTGCTTCAAATCGCCCGACGTGGTGGGTAACTGGGCCGATGGCCGCATCGACGGTCTCGCGGAGGCGCTCTCCGACGACGCGCTCCCGGTCGTCGTCTCCCTCCAGAAAGAGCAGTACGAGTACCTCTGGGAACCGCTGTTCGAACAACTGGAGTACGACCCGGACGAAGAACAGTACGACGAGGAAGGTGGCTATCCGAGTATCGATGTCATCCAGGACGCGGTCGGCGACCGCACCGTCGCGTTCTTCATGGACGAACTCGAAGACTGGTTTGGCTCACTCAGCGGGCGACGAAAGGACGCGAACCGCGGATTCCTCCAGGCGCTCTTTGAGACCACCTCTCGTCCGAACACGGAACTGTTCGCGTTCGTCTCCGTACTCCGCGAGGGGTCAGACGTCCACGACATCCTCTCCCGCGAGCCAGAGCGCGTACAGGTCAATATGTCCAACCAGGTCGACATTCGGGATGTCCTCCGCCACCGACTCGTCGACTCCATCAACGACCGCTCGGCGATGCGCACGCTCGTCGATGGGTACATCGAAGCCTACGCGGACACGGACTACGTCGACCTTCCGGACGGTCTCCGCGGGGAGATGTACAACACCTACCCGTTCCACCCGGTCCTCATCGACTCGCTGAAAACCCGCTACTTCGCGGAAACCGAGTCAGGCGCGACCCGAGGAATGTTGTATCTCTTTGCGAAGGTACTCGTTGACCAGTACCAAGACACCGACCTCATTACGCACGGCGCGGTCGACGCCATCGAGTACAACGACGAACTCACCCGCATCAACGTCGAACATTCCCGACCGGACCGGTGTTATGACGACATCCGGGAGCGTCTCGCCGACGCGGACATTACTTATGGACGGCCCATCCTCAGTACCGTCCTCATCTACTCGCTCACGCCAGGACTCGCAGAAGGCGCGACCACCTCCGACATCGTCATCGGGACCTACCACGCAGGCGACCGCATCAACGACATCATCGTTGACCTCGAACGCCTGCAAGGCGAGGTCTATCACCTCTGGCGGTCCGACGACCGCTACGTCATCCGCGAGGATGAGAACCCCCGCTCGCTCGTAAAGAACGCCGCACGCGACGTTGACGACGAAGACGCAATCGAACTCGTCGGCAACACCGTCGAAACGCTGTTTGGTTCTGGTGCCCACACGGTCGGCTTCAACGTTGACGGCGAACTCGAAAACGTCCCCGACAGTCAGAACTGCAAAACCGTCGTGAAAAATGGCCCGTGGGACGCGGACAGCGTCGGTGAGGTCATCAAGAATCAGCCTGCCGGTCGGCAGTGGCGGAACACGCTGGTGTTCGTCCAGCCGAAAAACGACAAGACCATCTCGCCCACCGCACAGCAGGAGAAGTTCCTTGGCAAGGCCAAGGAGGTCATCGGGGCGGAGATACGAAAGGAAGACGAAAACCTCGCCGAGGAGATTCGTGCGGAG
>DASSKS010000244.1:0-2613 GCA_035690245.1 Halococcus sp.
TTGCGCTCGCGCTCGGGTTTGCCGCCCAGGACCTCATCGGCAACTTCGTCGCGGGCGTGTTCATCCTGCGCGATAAACCGTTCCGAGCCGGCGACTGGATAACGTGGCCCTCTGGCGACCGGACCAAATCCGGCGTCGTCAGGGAGATTCGACTCCGGGTGACGAAGCTCGAAACCTTCGACAATGAACTCATCACGGTTCCCAATTCGGAACTCGCGGACAACGCCGTCACTAACCCAGTTGCCAACGGCCAACTCAGAATCCCGTTTTTATTCGGTATCGGCTACGAAGACGACATCGACGAGGCGAAAAAATACCTGATTCAGGAGGCTTCAACGACTGACGGCGTCCTCTCGGAGCCTGAACCCACAGTCATCCTCACCGAACTCGCTGACTCCTACGTGGGTCTCACTGCCCGCGTCTGGATTGACGACCCAGACCGTGGAACCTACGTGAACGTTCTCTCGGACTACGTGCAAGCAGTCAAGGAACGCTTCGATGCCGAGGGAGTCGATATGCCGTATCCCTACACCGAACTCACCGGCGGCATCGACATCGACAACCTCACAGCAGTCGAGCAGGCCATAGCGGACGACTAACTCAATACCCGTTCGAGGTCCACCACGGTTCCCTGTTCTGCTTCCGGGTTGCCAACCAACCGTCCGAGACAGACGGCAGCCCCATCGGGCGTATAACACGCCACCAGCGGCTCTGTGGTGTCGGCTGTGCCTCCGACCGAAAGCACGCCGGGCGCATACACCGGCGCACCCTCACTCACTTCTCGGGCGGCGCTTTCTGCAATCTCCACCCGCGGGAGGTGGGTGAGGGCGCGTTCTGCTGGCTGGACAGTTTCGAGGAGTGCGTCGGTATCGCCTTCGTCCGCATAGGCGAGTGCGTCCGTGAAATCGTGAAGGGTCACGAGGTCCGTATCGTCGAACGGCACAGTCGAAATCCGCCGGAGGTCGCCCATGTGCGCGCCGGTTCCGAGCGCAAGCCCGAGGTCGTGACACAGTTTTCTGATGTAGGTTCCGCTCTCACACCGGATTTTGAGGAGTACCCGACGCTCTTCGATTTCGAGTGCTGAGAGTTCATAGACCGTGCGCACGCGAATCCGCCTGACGACGGCGCTTTTTTTCGGTGGTTTCTGATAAATCGGCCCCTCGAACTCCGCGAGGACAGTTTCTAAGTCGTCGGGAGCCGGTTTGTGTAATTCGAGAACGGCCACGTATTCTTTGCTTCCTTCGAGAAACGCCTGTGCGAGTCGGGTCGCGTCGCCGAGCAGTATGGGAAGACAGCCCGTGACCTTTGGATCGAGCGTCCCCGCGTGGGCTGCCCGCTCCACCTCGGCGAGGTCGCGCACCCAGCCCGTCACTTGATGGGCAGAGGGTCCCGGTGGTTTGTCGAGATTCACAACGCCGAACGCGAGGCGGTCCTCTGTCGAGCGTTCGTTGGGCGGGCCGCGCATCAGCGGTTGAACTCGGCGTCGATTTCGACGCTTCCCTCGTCGGCTGTGGGGTCGTAGGCGTCACACGCCGCATGGAGCACCCGTGTGATGGCGTCGGGACTCCAGCGGGCGGTGCTCAACGAGAGGTCGTAAATCGAGCGGTCTTCGATGTTGATTCCATAGTACTCCCGATAGCGGCGTGCCTCGCTTGCTGCGCGCGCTTCTGTCTCCTCGCGCGCGCGGTCGGTGGATTTGTCCTCGCGCGCGGCGATTCGTGCGGCCCGAATGTCGAGCGGGGCGTCGAGCCAGATTCTGATGTCTGCGTGCTCTGCGGCCATCCATCCGGCAAGTCGAGATTCGAGCACCACGTTTTCGCGTTCTCTGGCGACCTCGCGCTGGCGGCGGTCGAGCGTGCGGTCGATTTCGTCGTCGTCTTCTGCGAGACGGTTGAGTTCGAGTGCCGTTAGCCCTCGTTCTGCGGCGACCTCACGGAAGATATCCCCGCCGCTTATGTGCTCGTAACCGAGCGCGTCGGCGAGGGCTGCGGCTGTCGTGGACTTGCCGACACCCGCCGGACCTGAAACGGTGACAAACATGGAAACTCTCGGGCCGGCGCGGTACAAAGGAATTGTGTCTTTCAGCTCGATGTGGGCGAGACCTGAATGCCCAGACATTTCTGGATGATCTGGCGGAACGCAATCGAGATGAGGAAATACCAGACGAGCCACACCTGAAGCAGGCCGATGCCGAACAGTTTATCCGTCCAGCTAACCCGCCCGACTATCGGAATTACGATATGGCGCTCTGCGGCAACGATGTGTTCGACGCCGGCACCCCTAACACCGATCTTCCAGTACATCCAGACGAACACCGGGATGGTGATGAGCATTATCCACACCATCGGGCGGAACTGCTCTTTGAACATCCCCAGTTGGTCGCCCATCGCGTTCATCTGTTCCTCTTGGATGCGCTCTAAGGCCGCGTCGTCGCCGCGCTCTTTGGCCTCCTCGCGGCGCTCTTGTATTTCTGACATCTTCTCCTGCATCGCGCTCATCTTCTCGGTGTTCATCAGATTCCCTTGCAACAGCGTCGAATACAATCCTGTCAGCACCGAGAGCACGATGACGACCGCATAGAAGGGCAGGACGGCATCGAGCGGACCGAGCACG
>DASSKS010000245.1:0-2430 GCA_035690245.1 Halococcus sp.
GTGTTTCCGATTGCGTACAGACTCCACCGGCCGTTGCCGACCGCGGTGACGTTCGTCAGTCGGATGTCGTTCGCAGCGCGCAGGAGAATTCCGTGTCTGTCGTTTGCGCTCGCGTTCACGTTCTTGAGGCTGGCGTTGTTCACGTCCAGATAGAAGACACCGGCGGTCCATCCAGTGGTTGAGACGTTCGTCACAGTCACGTTCGAGAGCGTCGTCAGCGAATTGTTTACTTTGATGCCGACGCTTTCTGTGGCGTTTGCGCCCTCGATGGTGTGTCCCTGCCCGTCGAAAACGACATCACTCGAAAGGATTTGGATGCAGACGTTTCGAGAACTATTCTCGATGTCGGTCGTGAGCACGTACCGGCCGTCGTCGGCAATCGTCCGACACGAGTTAATAGGTATCGAACCGGTCCCTGTCTGTGCGCTCACGACGCCGCCACCGCCAGCGATTCCCGTCACGCAGAGCGCGAGCGAAAGCACCACGACGCCGACCGCTCTTCCGTAATGCATCTTCTCTCATCGGATTCACTCCGGCATCATACCTGTTCTGCTATCGATCGGGGTTTACAGAAGCCCGCTCGCCCGTAGTCCGCTTTCGAGTAGCCGCTGTGGTACGTCGTAAACGAACGCGGCAGCGATAGCGAGTTCGACACCCGTAATGCATAACATGACGCCGCCGGCATACCGGCTTCTCGCCGGGACACCCACAGGGAGGTCGAACTCGGCGCGGTCGAACGGGTAAAACAGGGCAATCCCGCGTTTCGACCCCAACAAATCGAGGATATAATGGGTTGCGACACCGATCCACACGAGTCTGAGGTTGTCGAAGTAGAGTGGATAGACGAAGAACACTATCAGCACAGGGAGGTTGTGTAGCGTCTTTCGATGCGTCCCGACGGCGGTATCGACATCGGGAACGAGTGCGCCGAGCGTCACTGGAACGGCGATGGCGACGAGCGCCCGAAGGGTGGTGAAATCGCTGGCGGGATAGGCGAGATAGGCGAGTCCGGCGCTCAATACCACCGCGTTGAGGACGTGTCCCTTCTTGTTCATCCACTACCGTCTCCATTCTCCTCTCGGTGAAGTGGGTAATAAGTCGTATCGTCTTCGTCTCTCTCCTGTCGGTCGGGAACCCAGCCGTGGGATGGTGGCGCGCGCTCGCATTCGTGTTTTGAAGACAGATGTTTGATGTTTTCGCGGAAACGAGAGTATAGATGGGTGCAGACCTCACCGACGCTACGAACCAGTTCAATGGATTCCACAGAACACGAAGCGGTCTTTTGGGATATCGGCGGCGTCATTCTCGACCTCGATTCGGTCCGGGCGGGCCACCGCGCGTTCGTCGGGGCACTCGCAGACGAACACGACCTCGACGAAGAACCGGCACTCGAAACGTGGCGCGATGAATTAGGTACGCATTTCACCGACCGCGAGGGCACGGAGTTCCGCAGCGCGCGAGTCGGCTACCATCGAGCGGTCGAAGCGATGGTCGGGCGCGAAATTCCAGAAGACGAATGGCTGCCGGCGTTCGAGCGCGCGACCAGTGAAACCCTCGAACCAGTCGATGGCGTCGCCGAAACGATTCGCTGGCTGGATGGACGAATCCATCAGGGTGTCGTCAGCGACATCGACACGTGGGAGGGCGAGCGCCTGCTCTCGCTGTTTGGTGTCGCAGAGCACTTAGATGCCGTGACGACTTCGGAGGAGGTGGGTCGAACGAAACCCGACCCGGCGATGTTCGAGACTGCGCTCGAAAAAGCGGGCGTCGCACCCGAACGGGCGCTGATGGTCGGCGACCGCTACAAAAACGACATGGAGGGCGCAGCACAGGTCGGGATTCACACGGTGGCCTTCGACGGGAGCGCGGCCGAAGCCGACCCCGGTGATGCAGCCGTGGACTACCGTATCGAAGACCCACTCGAAATACTCGGTATTGTCGAACGCGAATAACGGGTAAACCTACTTGTCGTGGCGAGCGAACGAACGAGCATGGCAGACGACCCCTCAGAACCCTACGGCGAACACCGCCAGCAGAACGTCTATGCCTCTGGGATGCTCGCAAACGAACGCCCTGTCCATCCCGTTCGATACGAGAAACTCGAACGCAAAGCCAGAGAGGCGATGAGCGATGAGGCCGCTGGCTACGTCGCTGGCGGGGCTGGGACGGAAAACACAATCGTCGAAAACCGACGCGCGTTCGACGACTGGCGCATCGTTCCGCGAATGCTTCGGGACGTTTCCGAACGAAACCTCAGAGCCACCCTTTTCGGCTGCGAGTTCGAGGTTCCTCTCTTACTGGCTCCCCTTGGCGTTCTTTCCATCGTCCACGAGGAGGGCGAACTCGCTGTCGCGCGGGCCGCCGCCGACCTCAATGTACCGATGGTGCTCAGTTCGGCGTCGTCCTACACGCTCGAAGAAGTGGCCGACG
>DASSKS010000246.1:0-3785 GCA_035690245.1 Halococcus sp.
GTTCGCCTCGATTCAGGTGTTCGAAGGGACTGGCAGCATCAATCGTGAGGCTTCGGTCCGATTTTTGGGTGAGACTATGAAGATGCCCGTCACTGAGGACTTACTCGGGAGAGTTCTCGACGGGTCGGGGCGACCAATCGACGACGGCCCAGAAATCGTGCCCGATGAGCGCCAGGACATCGTTGGCGAGGCAATCAATCCGACGGCGCGCGAGTATCCTGAAGAATTCATTCAGACTGGTGTCTCGGCCATCGACGGAATGAATACTCTTGTCCGGGGCCAGAAACTCCCGATTTTCTCGGCGTCGGGGCTGCCACACAACGACCTCGCGCTTCAGATTGCCCGGCAGGCGTCAGTACCGGAAGAAGAAGGTGAGGACGGAGACGGTTCTGAGTTCGCGGTGGTGTTCGCAGCGATGGGCATCACTGCCGAAGAATCCAATGAATTTCTCGCGGACTTCGAGCGCACCGGCGCGCTCGAACGCTCGGTGGTGTTTGCGAACCTCGCGGACGACCCCGCCGTCGAGCGCCAGATTACGCCGCGACTCGCGCTCACCACGGCCGAGTATCTCGCCTTCGAGAAAGGCTATCACATCCTCGTCATCCTGACAGATATGACGAACTACTGTGAGGCACTGCGCCAAATCGGGGCCGCACGGGAGGAGGTGCCCGGTCGGCGCGGGTATCCCGGTTATATGTACACCGACCTCGCCCAACTCTACGAGCGCGCGGGCCGTATCAAGGGCCGCGAGGGGTCGGTCACGCAGATTCCGATTTTGACGATGCCGAGCGAGGACGAAACCCACCCGATTCCCGATTTGACGGGATACATCACCGAAGGCCAAATCATGCTCGCGCGCGACCTCAATAGTCAGGGAATCCAGCCGCCGGTCAACGTCCTGCCGAGCCTTTCGAGACTCATGGACGACGGCATCGGCGAAGGACTCACCAGAGAAGACCACGGCGACGTTTCGGACCAACTGTATGCGGCCTACGCCGAGGGTGAGGACCTCCGGGATTTGGTGAACATCGTTGGCCGTGAAGCGCTCTCAGAGCGCGATAACCTCTATCTCGATTTGGCTGATCGGTTCGAAAACGAGTTCGTCAATCAAGGATACGACACCAACCGCGATGTCGTAGAGACCCTCGATATCGGGTGGGACCTGCTCTCGACGCTCCCGAAGAACGAACTCAACCGCATCGACGAGGAGTATATTGAAACCTACTACCGCGAGGATGTCGCTGTCGAGGCAGAAGAAGAGGGAGAGGAAACACCCGAGGCCGAGGTTTAACCGTCTCGCTCCAGTACTAAAGAACAATGGCAAACGACGTCAAACCGACGCGAAAGGAGTTGATGGGGATAGAGGACCGCATCGACCTCTCAGAACGCGGTCACGACACCTTAGAGCAAAAGCGCGACGGTCTCATCATGGAGTTCATGGATATCTTAGACCAGGCCCAAGACGTGCGCTCCGAGGTCAGCGAGGATTACGAACACGCCCAAGAGACGATCAACCTCGCACGCGCGATGGAGGGTGATATCGCCGTGCGCGGTGCGGCGGCGGCGCTCGAAGAACACCCAGAAATCACCATCCAGTCCAAAAACATCATGGGCGTCGTCGTTCCGCAAATCGAATCCTCGAAGGTCAAAAAGAATCTGGATGAGCGTGGATACGGCGTCCTCGGGACGAGTGCGCGCATCGACGAAACCGCAGACGCCTACGAGGACCTCATCGAGTCCATCATTCTCGCCGCCGAAGTCGAGACCGCGATGAAGAAGATGTTAGAGGAAATCGAGACCACGAAACGCCGTGTCAACGCCCTCGAATTCAAACTCCTGCCCGAACTCAGAGAGAGTAAAGAATACATCGAGCAGAAACTCGAAGAACAAGAGCGCGAAGAAATCTTCCGCATGAAGAAGATCAAGGACAAAAAAGAAGCCGAAGAACGCGCCGCACGCGAACAGGCCGCAGAAGAATCCACAAAGCAACCAGAAGGCGAAGTCGCCGTTACGTCCTAGGAACCCCCACTTTTTTACTTCGGGGTGGTTCGAAAGACGCTTCGCGTCTTTCGTCATCACGAGACGGCGAAGCCGTCTCGAACGAAATCGCGCTCGCTGTGCTCGCGCGCTCAACCCCTCGCAAAAACCTGTCTTCGTGAACCGAAGGCGAACGAATGGCTCGGAAGACGCAAAGCGTCTTCCGGCGGACTAAAAACTCCCGCTCGCTCACTCCTTCGAAGTTCGCTCGCGGTACAACTGCTGACGACTACCGCAAACCGCACAGCACCGCCGAAGCCCTCGCTCACTCCGTTCGCTCGCCCTTCATCCGCCGAGGCCCGCACCGCAACCGCCTGCCGCCCCGCTCCGCCGCCGCAACCGCTGGCAGACTTTTCACTCCGGCCATCCAAAAACGGCCATGAACTGCCCCGACTGCGGCGCGGAGACAGTCGCGTTCACCGTGCCCGCCGAGTACCGCGAGTACACGGAAACCGAATCGACAGCCGCGCTCTGTACACACTGCCTCTCACTCAATCCCGCGCCCGAGAGCGACCCGAACCCCGATTTCGCGGCGGTGAGCGACGCCTTTCCGACGTGTGAGGCCGCGATACCGATGGCGCTCGTGGTTGGGTTACTCGATTCGCTCGCGCTCCACCGGGCGGCGGTCGAGAAACTGCTTGCGCGCGTCGAACAGGCGGGTACGGACCCACTGCTCGTCCTCGACAGATTGGCGGCGGACCCGGAACTCGCTCCAAAGACGAATCTCGCCACGCGCCGCCGGCAGGTAGAACAGTTTCGACGTTAGGGCTGTTTGACTGCCGAGGCGATGCGCTGGACCAGCGATTGTGAGGTTCGCGTTCCCTCTGTCACCTGATAGTCGTTTCTGAGGCTGCCGTCCGTTTCTGCGGTTAGAATCCGCATCTCGGCGCGGTCTGCAAGCCCCGCGACATCCTCGCCGACTGACCCGAGTGTCGTAATCAGCACCGGGCGCGCGTTCACGTCCGCCGCGATATCGCGCAGGTGGGCGGCATCTTCGCCGTTCGGGCGCTCGTGGACCCCGGCCACGATGCGGCTATCGAGCAGTACGTCCTCGGCGAAGACGTGGACCGGGTGTTCCGTTCCGCTGGCTCTGACGGTCGTGTTCTCGCTCACGTCGAAGCCACGCTCTTCTAACATCTCGACCATCGACGCGCGGGCGGCCAGTTGGGTTTCGACCCACCGCTTGCCGTTCTCGGTGAGGCTGTACCGACAGAGCACGCGCTCTACGGCGTCGCCCGGCGAGTAGATGTCCGTACAGTCACGACACCGAAGCCCGTGTTCTGGGGTTTCGAAGTACGACCCACAGTCCTGACAGACGTACCGCATTCCCTGTTCGACCTCCTCTTCCGAGTCGAACTGCGCCTCACACTCGGGACAGACGAATTCTTCAGGACTGAGTTCGAACTCCTCGCGCGGTGCGATGTGTCCACACGCTAAGTGTTCGAACAGTTCAGTTTCGACGGTGTGGGCCGACCCACAGCCCTGACACGCAGTCGTATACTGCATCCCTTCGGCCCCACAACCGGGGCAGATGTACACCTTCTCCTCGAAGGTCTTAGAAAGGACCTCGCGTCTGGCCAGCGATTCGAGCACCTCGAAGGCCGTCGGGTCGCCCTCATTGAGAAGCGATTCGGCCAGCGGATAGCTGACTTCTCCGGTGTCGGTGTCGATTTCCGGTTCGTACTCCGCCGTCTTCTCTTCTGTGAGCGCCGTGAGTACGGTGAGTGTGCCGGGTGAAACCATAGTCG
>DASSKS010000247.1:0-2001 GCA_035690245.1 Halococcus sp.
CGGCGAAGACCTCCTTGGCCTGATATTCGTGGAGTCGCATCGCTCGAAAGACCGGGCGCGGCGCGCATAAAACTGCCACTTTCGTCCGCCGATGTCACTCGGAGACGGTTTTCTAGTCAGACTCTGTACTCGAAGGGTTTACGAGCACGGTCGGTCCCGTGACCGTCTCTCGAAGGTGGTTTGAACCTCCACGTCCGAGTTCGCCATATGAACGCGCGCGAGGGAACCATCCGGCTGGCGACGCGAGGCTCTGACCTCGCGCTCCGGCAGGCGGTCACAGTGAAAGAAACGCTCGAAGCGCGCCGACGGACGGTCGAACTCGTAGAAATCGAGACCACGGGCGATGCGATACGCGACGAACTCATCCACCGCCTCGGAAAAACAGGAGCATTCGTCCGCGCACTCGACGAAGAAGTGCTCTCGGGGGAGTGTGACGCCGCGGTTCATTCGATGAAGGACGTACCAACAGAAGGCATGGACGAACTAGTCGTCGCGGGCGTCCCGGAGCGCGCCACCCCCGGCGACGTGCTCGTGACGCCCGACAGAACCGAGTTCAAGGAACTTCCGAACGGGGCGACCGTCGGCACATCGAGCCTCCGGCGGAAGGCCGAAGCGCTCGCCGTCCGGCCCGACTTGGAAGTGAAAGCGCTCCGCGGCAACGTCGATACCCGCGTCGAGAAACTGCTCGCACCGCACCGCCAGCGCGAACACGAACAGCGAGTAGAGGCCGCAGAGGACGATGAAAACGACTTCGAGCGCACACCCCAAGAGTGGTTCAAGGAACTGAACGAAATCGAACGGCGGGCACTCGGACGAGAAGTCGAAGCGGAGTTCGATGCAATCGTGCTCGCGGCGGCGGGACTCGAACGCATGGGACTTACACGGCATCTCCATACCCACCAGCTCCCGCCCGAGAAATTCGTCCCGGCACCGGGACAGGGTGCGCTCGCGGTGACGGCGCGCGATGGCGCGTTCGCAACGACGCTCAACGAGGTGCTCGACCATCCGCGCACGCGCGTCGAAACCACCGTCGAGCGCGTCGTACTAGAAGAACTCGGCGGTGGCTGCGTCGCGCCGATGGGTGCATACGCCGTCGTCGAGGGTGGATACGTTCATACCACGGTTCGCGTACTCAGTGAGGACGGCACCGAGGAGGTGGCCGCGACGCGGGATTTACCGGTCGAACGCCATCCCGAAGCGGCGCGCGAACTCGCGGCGGAACTCGCAGACGAGGGTGCAGCCGAACTCATCGAGCAGGCGCGCGGACGCGACGAGGAGGCAAAACGAGCAGAATGACTAGTACTATCTATCTCGTCGGCAGCGGTCCCGGCGACCCCGAGCTATTGACAGTGAAGGCAAAACGCCTCATTGAGGAGGCGGACATCGTCCTCCACGACAAACTCCCCGGACCGGACATCATCGAGACGATTCCCGAAGGAAAACGCGAGGATGTCGGCAAGCGCGCGGGCGGCGAGCGCACCAGTCAGGAATACACCAACGAGCGGCTGGTCGAACTCGCGCGCAAGGGAAGAACCGTCGTGAGATTGAAGGGCGGCGACCCGTTCGTGTTCGGGCGCGGCGGTGAGGAAATGGAATTTCTTGCGGAGCACGGCGTCGATTTTCAGGTGGTTCCCGGAATCACGTCGGCACTCGCCGCGCCAGCACTTGCAGGAATTCCAGCAACTCACCGCGAGCACGCCTCAAGCGTGACGTTCGTGACTGGCCACGAGGACCCAGACAAAGCGGAGTCGGCAGTCGATTGGGACGCACTCGCTGCGACCGGCGGTACCATCGTCGTCTTGATGGGTGTCGGAAAACTCCCCGATTATACGAACGCGCTCAGAGAGGCCGGAATGAACCCTGAAACGCCGGTTGCGCTGATAGAGCGCGCGAGTCGACCCGAAGGGCGGGTGGTGACTGGAACCCTTGAGAGCATCGTCGAGACCGCAGAACAGGCGGGAATTGAACCGCCAGCCGTCACCGTCATCGGTGAGGTGGCCG
>DASSKS010000248.1:0-4610 GCA_035690245.1 Halococcus sp.
TGCGGCCAAACGATTAGAGGAGATGGGCTATCCCGACGTTGCCCATCTGGAGGGGGGATTCACCGCGTGGCAGGAGACCGGTGGTGAGGTCGTGGATGTTCCACAGAAAGACTACAAGAACCGATAAAGTGAACGCCATTAATTGAGTTTATCCTGCTACTACGAGTACAATATAGAAGCCAACATTTTCAGTATTCGCGGCCAACGGTACGATATGGCTGATAACTTCAGACCATTTATTGACAGGCACAGAGAACCGAAACAACGTGTTTACACGGAGCTAACACAAACAGCACGGGAAAGAATTGCACACCTCACTAAATCCTATACTGGTGGAATTGTAAAATCAGCGTTAGAAGCGACAATCGAGGGAGCTGGCAAGCCGAATATAAGCGAATCACTCAATATCTCAGGAAATTGGATATTGGATGATGGGAAACAAAAACACACCTCGATTGTCGAAAAGGCAGACACGGAGTACGTGTTAACGTATATAGAATACTTATTCTACAGCCACAGTCGAATTGAAGAAGACGAATTGGAGACGGTTGCAGACTCAATTACCAATGTGTTTGAGACAGAAAGTATTCTATTGCAAACAGATAACACGGACGAAACAATTGTCTTTGAACCTATTGAATCAGAATCAATGTCTGAAATCGATGAACAGATACAGGCATTAGGTGCAACAGATGAATGGAGAGAACCTTTGAGAGGATATAATGCGGCATTTAGACGCTATTCAGATGGGGATTTTGACGAGTTAATTCCAAAGAAACTCTATAACTCTATCGAAGCCGTCCTCCAAACAATTTGTGTGGATCATGAAAACTGGACAGATAATCGAGATATGAACCATTCAAAATACTTGTTGATGTTGAAGGACCACGATGTCTATAACGCAAATGGAATCACAGAACCAGAACTCAATGATTTACTTACTGTACAAGAAAAACTCACCGCAAAACTCGGCAATGATAGAAAACAACGACATAATTACATAGATCGAACGTACTGTACGCTGTTAATTCATCAAACAGGAGCGTACCTCTATTTCCTCATCAACAGATATGAGCAGTATAGGAGCGACAAAAGCAACTAACTGAAAAATAGCATAGCGCGAATAGCTATGGGATACTGGAAATCCATTCGTTTACTCACTGATTCGTTCTCGCGCCGCCGCCACCACCAGCGGAAGCGTGATGGTCGCATCCGCATAGACGCTCGCGTTTCTGGCTGCTTTTTCCAATTTCCCCCACGAGCGGGCCTCATCGAGTGTCGCCCCTGACAGCCCACCGGCGTGTTCTGGGTCCATCGTCAACTGCACCGCATACTCGTAGGCGTCCGGCGCAACGAGCATCGTTTGAAGCACGAAGTTCTTCGGAACGCCGCCGCCGACCACCATCGCACCACTGCTTTCTGCTTCGTAGGCGATGTCGTTCAACCCGTTCATATCCGAAAGCGCATCGAGCGAGAAATCCGAGGTTTGAGAGTACATCCACGCCTGCAATCCAAGCACGGAGTCTTGAATTGCCGGTGCATAGATGGGAACGTCGTTTTTGTGGGCCGCTGCCGCAATCCCTGCTTGCCCTTCTATGCCCTCGCGTTCGTTCACCACCGCGTTCGCCCGGCCCAGTTCGTCAGTGAGTCGTTGGATACTCACTGTTTCTTCGATTTCTGGGAAGACCTCGCTTCTGAGGTGATTTTCGAGCAGCGTGAAGTGTTCTTGGGGAAGATACACGTCGTAAATTCGGTCGACCCATTCGTCACGCAGGGTTTCGTCGTGTTCTCTCAGCGAGCGCTCGCCGTGTTCCCTTCCGTGGTGGTGTTTGCCGCCGATAGCCTCGATGGTGTCATGAGTCAGGTTCGCCCCGGTGGTCACGAGTACGTCGATGTGGCCGTCACGAATCAAGTCGGCGACGATGCGGCGCATTCCGGTGGGAACCATCGCGCCCGCGAGACCGAAGAAGTTGGTGACATTCCCCGAAAGCATCTCGGCGTAGATGTCGATGGCTTCAGAGAGCGCGCCCGCACCGAGACCCGCTTTTTCGTACTCGCTTGCGAGCTCGCCGACGGTCATTCCTCCCGAAACGGCGGTGTGCTCGATGGGGTCGTGGTGGAATTCCTCGCGCGGCGGGATATCGGAATCGTCGGTCATATCCATTCTCCGTGGGCTTTCGGTTTGAACGGCGCGGCTCAGAGACCGGTCGGACAGTCGATGAACGTCGTCTCCAACCCCCACTCCTCGGCGAGGTCCTGTAACGAGCGCACGCCGAACGTCTCGGTCGCGTAGTGGCCGCCGAGAAAAACATTGATATTCGATTCCTTCGCCTCGTGGTAGAGTTTCTGTTTTCCCTCGCCGGTGATAAATGCGTCAACATCCGCCGCTGTGGCCTCAGAGAGCCAGTCCGCCCCGCCGCCGGTGACGACGGCGACCGTCTCGATTTCATCGGGTCCGAAGTCGAATACCCGTACTTCGGGCGTCTCGTAGTCCGTTCGCTCGCCACCGTGGCCGAGTTCGGATTCGAGACGTTCACGCAGCCCTGCGACGGCGACCGGCTCCTCGGCGCGACCGCACTGACCGATGTGCTCGGACCCGAGCGTTCCGAACGCTTCCCGATTTTCGAGTCCGAGTCGCTCGCAGATGCGGGCCGCGTTGCCGAGGTCAGGATGACCATCGAGCGGGAGATGCGAGGTGTAAAGCGCTATGTCATTTGCGAAAAACGGCGCGAGACGGTCGTGAATTCTTCCGGTGGCGCGCTCGAACTCACCCCAAAAAAGACCGTGATGGACGCAAAGCACGTCCGCATCGGCCTCGGCGGCACGCTCTGCGGTCTCGACGGCGGCATCGACCGCGAAGGCGGCGTGTTCGATTTCCGATTTGTCGGAGCCGACCTGAAGACCATTGGCGCTCGCGTCGAGGTCTCCGTAGGCGTCGGTGCGGAGGCGGTCGTCGTAGCGCTCGCAGAACTCATCGAGGTCCATGACCGAATCCCGGTCCGCGTTCGCTTGTATCTCCCGACTCCGTAATCAGAGGGACCGCGCGCCGGAAGAAATCGCCGCTGTCATTACCTTTCTCGCCTCCAGAGAGGTGTCGTTCGTCACCGGCACGAACGACCGGGTGGACGGTGGCTCCCTAGCATCGACATCTGAGCCGCCGTGCCCGACGCCATGATGGGTACGTTCCGCCGCCACGGTTAAGAACGTGCGTACCCTAAAGAACCTGCCATCGTGGCGCGGACGAGGTGTTACTAAATGAGCAAAATACGCAAAATCAGAAAGGTATGGCGACGGCTGCCGAACAAGACCAAACGCCAACTCAAGCACAAAGCACGACGAGTCGTCGGGCGCGAGAAGAACTCGAAGAAGTAGCTCTCGAATTTTTAACAGCGGGCGGCGTGACTGAAGACGAACTCCCGGAGGAGTTTCGCTCCGAGTGAAGCGGCCTGTCCGTCGTCGCGGTCGTTCACCTCCACGAGGTCGAAGCCCGTAGAATACGGAGCCACAGTCCTGACGACAGCGCGCATCTCGCGGGGGGCGAGTCCGAACGGTTCGGGAGTACCAGTACCGGGCGCGAAACCGGGGTCTGCGGCGTCGATATCCACGCTTAAATAGACCGAGCCGTCGAATTTCGGTTTCCAGTCGGCCACGCTTTCGGGTGGAATCACTGTGACATCTCCGCGTTCTGTGCGTTTCCATTCGGCTTCGCTACCGGTTCGTGCGCCGAGAATCACCGCCTCGTCCACCATATCGAGAACGCGGCGAGTAGTGGTGGCGTGGCTCAATTCGTTGCCTGCGTACTCGTCTCTGAGGTCTAAGTGGGCATCGAGACAGACGAAGATATCCGGCTTCGTCGCACGCACGCCCGCGGCACTGACTGTATGCTCGCCGCCGACGAGCAACGGAACGCTTCCCTCGTGGACGACATCGGAGAGAGTTCCTGAAAGGAATTCGAGATATTCTCCGGCATCGTCCCAGCCGTCGAGGTCGCCCGCGTCGTGAACCCTGAGTGAAGTAAAGTGCTGGCCGGTTCGGTGGTCGTAGTCATCGAATGTCCGGGCGTAGTGGCGTACCCGCCGGGGACCGAATCGCGTGCCGGGTTGAAAGGACGTCGAAATGTCGAGAGGCGCACCGAGAAGGACATAATCTGCTTCCTCGCGCTCCGTGTTTGCCCCCGGAAAACCCATCAGACGATTTTGCGCTGTTCGTCCATCTCCAGATACTCGATTTCGTCGTCGGGCGAGAGACTGGTTCCATCGGGCGTTTTGATGGTAAAGGTCTGGTAGGTATCGAGCGCCATCACCTGTGCGACGTTCGCGGATTCGACGTTGACGACCTGACCTTGCTTGCGGTTGATAATCGGCACCCACACTTTCGCGTCCACGGGTTGGGTAAAGTTTCGCTTGTTTCCGTCGAAGACGCCTTTGCCCTCGACACGGGCCTTCGCACTGCCGTGTTTTCCCGGTTTCGCCGTACTGTAGGCAGTGATTCGACACGGCGCGTCGTCTATCATCACGTAACTCCCCTCGCCGAGTTCACGAACTTGCGTCTGCTGTCTAGCCATGTGCATGATTGCTGACGTGGCGGTATAAACGGTTTGGAACCTGTCG
>DASSKS010000249.1:0-3386 GCA_035690245.1 Halococcus sp.
GTCGAGGTCTGCGTTTCCATAGATGTCCTCGATGACCTGTAAGGTATGGGTGATTTCCTCGCGGAGCTGGTCGCGGCGGACGAACGCATGGCCGTCGTCTTGGGTCATTCCCCGAACCCGGAGCATCCCCGAGAGTTCGCCCGACTGTTCGTTTCGGTAGACAGTTCCGAACTCCGAGTATCGAATCGGAAGGTCTCGATAGGAGCGTCGTTCGCGGCCATAGAGATAGGCGTGGTTCGCACAGTTCATCGGCTTCAGGCCGTACTCGGTGTCATCCTGTACCCAGTTGAACATCTCTCCCTGTTCGGTGAAGTTCTCGTAGTGGCCCGTTGGCTTCCAAATCTCGGCCTTGTTCAACTCCGGCGTCCAGACCTCATCATAGCCCAACTCGTCGTTTTTCGTGCGGATGTACTCCTCCAGTTCGCGCCGCATCGCCATTCCATTCGGGTGGAAGTGGACACAGCCGGGTGAGTGTTCGGGCACGCTAAACAAATCCATCTCCCGCCCGATTTTGCGGTGGTCGCGCTCTTTTGCCTCCTCGCGGCGTTCGAGAAATTCGTCTAACTCCGTCTCAGTGGGAAACGCCGTTCCATACACCCGCGTGAGCGTTTCGTTTTCCTCCTCACCGCGCCAGTACGCCGCCGAGGTTTCGAGCAGCGAGAACCCGCCGATTTCTCCGGTGGAATCGACGTGTGGACCCTGACAGAGGTCGAAAAAGTCGCCCTGTTCGTAGAAGCTCACTGGGTCTTCGCCCGCGGCTTCGGTATCGAGGATGTCGCGTTTGAACGGGTTGTCGTCGTAGATGTCGAACGCCTCCTTGCGTGAGTGCTCGACTCGTTTGATAGAGAGGTCTTCTTCGATGATTTCTTCGGCTTCGGCTTCGATTTCCACCAAATCCTCCTCGTCGATATCGACGTTTGCGATGTCATAATAAAACCCCTCGTCGGTCCACGGCCCGATGGTGAGTTTCGCGTCGGGATGGAGGCGCTGGAGTGCCTGTGCGAAGACGTGCGCCGCAGAATGGCGGAGCACATCCAGATATTCGTCTGCGCTTTCGGTAACGATTTCTACGCTACTGTCTTCTTCGATTGGTTCGGCTTTGGCGACGAGGTCCCCATTCACGACACCGGCGACCGTATCGCGTCCGAGTCCGGGACCGATTTCGTGGGCCACGTCCTCGACCGTCGAACCGGCTTCGACGTGAAGTTCAGAGCCGTCCGGCAGCGTCACGACGACATCGCTCATGGGATGGATAGGTTCCACGCGGGGGATAAGCCTGTTGAGACGATTCCACCGCTCTATCACTCAAAACGCCTGCCCCGCGAGACGCAACAACTGGGCGGCGCGGTCTGCCTTGGCGAGAAACACCTCACGAAGGGTTGGCGGGGCGTCGATTCTCGTGTCCGTGAGCACCGACTCGGGAAGCCAGAGCGTTTCCTGTGGAACACCGCTGTCCCCGTGAACGGCGAAATGACTTGTTTCGAGTTTCATCACGAGCGGGAGGTCGGTTCGCTCGATACCCTCACCCGTGGTGTACAACTGTTCGTTGAGCCGTTCGTGGGTCGCACGTTGGATGACCGCGCGCGAGTCCTCGTAGGGGGTGGGTTCGATGGAGAGCCGACCGACGTAGTAGCCGCGCGAGAACCGTTCGAACATGATGCTCGTTACCATATAACACTTGCTCGGTAATAAGCTTCGTGGCGCGCTATATTTTGACTACGAAACGCTCGTGATGAAAAACTGAACGGCCGTCGCGCTTTTATTTCCCACTCCGTAATTTGGGGGTAGTGAACACGAACGTCGTCGCAGTCGTCTTCGTTTCGGTCTTGCTCTGCGGAGTCGTGGGCGTGAGTGTGACCCCACAGTCTGGAACCACGGCAATCGGACCGCGAGAAACCGCCGCCCAGACCACAGACGAGAGTCTTGGCGGCGATATTTCAGTGTTCATGCAGCGCGGTGTGGCCGCGACAAACGGTTCGGTCGATTCGGGGATGTGGCTCGCGGCGTTCGAATCCGCCGAAAATCAATCCCGCAAGGAGACACTCGTCGCCCAACGGGCCGAGACACTCGGTGCGCGTCTCGACCGACTCGAAGAACGAATCGCCGAATTCCGTCCAACGAAAACGAATCGGACGGTCGCCCACCGGGCGCGGTGGGCACGCCTCGCTGCCGACAGAGACGCACTCAGAACGTCCATCAGCGAGGCGAAGACGGCGGCGGCGAGCGCGGGAGTGAACGCCTCTGGACTCGACAAACTCAGCCGCCGGGCAGAGAATCTCTCCATGTCCAACGCAACACCGAACCGGACAGGGCACAACGCGACGGCAACGGCTTCAAGTCGCACACCGGCGGCAAATATGGGCCTGCGTGCCGACGGAACGACCTATCGCGGTCCCTGAGCGTCGACTCGCTATCCCGCTTTTCGGTCTTCGGAGAGTCACCCTTTTATCTCTCCAGCACTAACTGAAGGTGAATGGACTCTGCGGTGCTGCTTGACCTCCTCGGCAACGAGAACCGTCGGCGCATTCTCAGACTGCTCGCCCACCGGCCATGTTACGTCACAGAAATTAGCGATTCGCTCGGCGTGAGTCCCAAAGCCGTCATCGACCACCTCCGCAAACTCGATGAAGCAGGATTAGTCGAAAGCAGGGTCGATGATGGCCGCCGCAAGTATTTTCGTATCTCGCGCAACCTCAGACTGGAGGTGAACGTCTCGCCCTACGGATTCGACACGAAAAACGCCTATCCGGCGAGTTCGAGCCTCGACCTCACCTCGTGTCGGTACGTCTCGATAGACGTGTCCGCGGACGAGACGAGCGACCTCACCGAACTGGCGAGTGACCTCCACCGGTTCGAACAGTTATCGGACGAACTTTCACTAGCTCAGCGCTGGGTCCAAGGACGACTCACGGCGCTGCACGATGCGCTCACCGACCGCATCGAGGAGGGGCTTGCCACCGATGGGAGGGACTTCACGAATCACGGCGACGCGCGCTTTTGTGCGGAGGTCCTCGGCGCTATTGAGGCGGGCGCAGACACGACTGATGGACTCAGTGAACGCCTCGGCGTGCCGCCACCAATCATCGAGGACGCGCTCAACCTGATGGAACGGCATGGACTCGTGGGTCGTGAGGGCGAACGCTGGGTAATCGAGTAATGAATAACGAATTAACTATGCCTGCTATAGCTCGCGTGTCAGTCCATCGCGGAGGTCGCGCCCGAAGTAATGGCCGAGGAGTCCACAGACCAGTCCAATCCCCGCACTCCCCGCGATGAGCGGCAGTCCGTAGCCGACCAAAACCAGCGTGAAACTCCCGAGAACCGACCAGCCACCGGCGACGAGCGCGCCTGCCACGCCGGCTTCGGGGTAGTGGCGGTGGTCGCTC
>DASSKS010000250.1:0-5913 GCA_035690245.1 Halococcus sp.
GCCGAACTCGGCGATGTCGCGGGCGTGGTCGTTCTCTTGGACCGACACACGCGCGACGCCGCGAAAATCGCCAATCGACACGACGTAGCGGTCCACATCCCGTCGTGGATGAGCGACGTCGCCTCGAAGATAGACGCCCCAATCGAACGGTTTTCGGGCACGCTCGGAGAGACGGAGTATCAACTTCGGATGGTCGCCACACCGTTCTGGCAGGAGGCGGCGCTGTATCACGAAACCGAAAAAACGCTCGTGGTGTCAGAGGCAGTGGGGACAGCAGCGTACATGATGACTGACGCCGAACGCTTGGGCGTCCATCCGATGCTCAGGTTGTTCCCGCCGCGACAATCCTTCCGCGATTTCGAACCAGAGCGCGTGCTGGTCGGCCACGGCGCGGGTGTCCACGAGAACGCACACACCGCACTCGGGGAGGCACTGTCCGGGTCACGCCGTCGTGCGCCGTCGCTGGTCGCCAAAATCGCTCGGTTGGCTCTCTAGTACTCTGAAGGAGAAATCAGAAGAACAGCGTCGGAATCGTCTTCCGAAGGATGTTGAGCGAGATGACGAACAACAACGCGACGACGAACCAGTTGAATTTCCGTTCGTCGATTTCGATGCGTCGCAAGTAGGTCCCGAGCAACAATCCAACGAGCGTGACGACCGCGATGACCGACCCGAGCCAGAGGCGATAGGGAGTCATCAACTCCGTGAAGAACGTCATCTGTATGATGCGAACGGTGAAAATCGTCCCGAGTGCCATCGATAGCCCACCGATATATCGCTCCGCATCGCGCTCGAAGGTGTGAAAGTACGTCGGCAACACCGGACCGAGATTCGAAGCGGCGAGCAAAAATCCCTCAACCAATCCCGCGCTGCTGAGTGCAACGGGGTGGTGGGCCTCCTCGATGACCACGAAATTCTCGACTACCTGAAATATGACATAGGCGAGGATGATGAGTCCGACCAGAAACGGGACGGCGGGTCCGGTGTTGAATCGCGTGAGGAAGACCACGCCGATGACAGTCCCGATGATTGCGAGGACCATCAACAGCCACTCCTCGCGGATGAACTCGATGCCGGTGTCGGTTTCCCCCACCTGAAACATATTTATCATCCACGGCGGAATGGCGAGGACGACCACCGCGAGTGTGGGGTCGATGACGCTCACGAGGACGGGCGTTGCGATGAGCGAATAGCCGAATCCGAGCATTCCTTTGACCGCGCCGGCGACGATTGCGACGACGACCAACAGGGAGAACAACCAAAGCGAGACATCGGATTGAATCCCTGTCGTGATGTCCTCGGTTCCGGGAAAGAACACGATTGACCCGGCAACGACGGCGAGGACCGCAATCGTCATCGTCACCTCGCGGTACTGGAGGTCGAGAAGGTTCGTTACGAACTGTTCTGCGTCTATCTGTGATTCACTCGTACCCATTAATTCACCTGTCGAATTGCAGCCACGGGATACAGCCGACTGTCGATTCGATAGCATCAATACGAGAGACACGCATATGGGTCCGTGGTAGTTGGTAAAAACGGGTATGTATGTGAGTCAATGCTGAAACCAAAAATCAGTCGAAAGAAGGCCAGAGTGGCGCGAAAGAGACCGATACGGAAGCAAATTGCTGTCCCATAATGCGGCGAATTATTCCGGTATTTCGGAAGAACAGTCAGAATTGGATAGTGTCGTATCGAAACCGGCCAGTAGTGGAGTACTGTTTGCTTGGTTTCACTCTGTGGTCTCAGCGGAATTACGTTGCGTTCTCGGCGGTCGAGCGTACCACCACGCCCAGAGTAGCAGGACGCCTTGAAGTGGGAGTCGCGCCCACAACGCCACCCGTGCAATGGCGCTGGCCCGGTCAGGGACCGCATCGGGCACCATGTCGTGGGTCGCCATGTGGATATTCGCCGGGAAGACAGCGAGCAGCAGTGCCACGAGTCCCCAAGCGGACCGCCGGCGCGTTCGGGGAAGTACCACACCGATGCCGAGAGAGATCTCCGCGATTCCAGAGAGATAGACGAGTGTGAGCGGTCGAGGGAACTGCGGTGGAACGATTCGAGCGTAGGTATCTGGAACGACGAAATGCAACACGCCTGCGATGACGTAGAAACCGCCCATCACGTAGCGAAGCGGTCGTTTGAGCCGGGTCACGGTACCGTCGGTATCGTCGGTCATACCGTTGGTATGGAACGGTGGATGAAGACGTTCCTCATTCACGACGAGGCGGCGTCTTGCTCTCGTGGTGACTTTTTCGCTCCGGCTCGAAGGCGAGTACGGCACGCACCTTTTGTTTCGAGTACGAGATGCATCTAACAAGAACCCGTCCGAAACATCACAATCTCGATAATCTATCAGTAATGGATTTTCAGCTATTGATATCGTAGTCGAAAAGGAACTTTTTCAGGTATATTAGTAAAATAGAAATTTTAATGATATATTTTGTATAGATATGAAAAGATGCGGTATGGAGTATTCACGACGAATCGTAATATCTCACCGGGCAATGGTATAGACCTCCCCACTGGCAGTACTGCAAACGGTGAGAGACCAAAAACGAGTACAAAACGAACAAAAACACCGTATAGCAATGGTTCTATCTGACTATTGCTCTCGGTTGCGGTATTTTATCTCCAGTGTGGTGTTGTACGGTGTCTGGTGGTTCATCACCTCTACTTCAAGAGATGGTTGCTGTCGATCTCAGAACTGCTGTTGCTTCGTACTGGCGAAGTCGGAAATTCGTTGATTTTTCCTCGTTTTGAGCAGTAACCATCTATTCTGTAGTCACAGAAGCCCGAAGAACAGCAAGAGTTCCCTCATAGCACGCGGTTTCACAAATACTCTCCAAACTATACAGCAGTATTGATGAAGATGTTCTGCTCTTTCGAAATTCATATCATATTTCAGTATATCCTATTCTACGTTCATTCAATCGTACTCAATACCACTAGTTTCTGAAATACTGAAACTACTCTCGTCGAATTGACTACTAATTTAGAGCACACTCGTGGGGCGTGTGTTCTTCCAGACAATGGACAGATGCTCTGTTCTTCGCTATTCGACGCGGGCCTCCTCACCGGCGAGGTCTTCGATGACCTGCATCACTCCCGAGTTGTCGTCGCGGCCCCGGTCAGTCGTCTCCATCGCCTTGTAGAGCTCGTGAGCGATTGCTGTCTGGGGCATCGGTGCGCCGAACGCTTCGCCAGCATCGGTTGCAATCCTGAGGTCTTTGTACTGGTAGGAAGCGAAAAATCCGGGGTCGAAATTTCCCTGAATCATGTTCGGCGCGCGGTTGTCGAGCGTCCAACAGCCAGCAGCACCGCCGCTAATCGCCTCGACGACGGCTTCGAGGTCTGCTCCGGCCTTCTTCGCAAACACGAGTGCCTCACTCACGCCGACCATCTGTGCAGCGACGACGATTTGATTGCAGGCTTTCGTGGTCTGGCCAGCACCGTTCGGTCCGCAGTGCGTTACGGTCTCACCCATGACTTCGAAAAGCTCTTTCTGTTCGGAAAACACTGTCTCGTCGCCACCGACCATGATTGAGAGAGTCCCCTCGATTGCCCCCTCCTCGCCGCCACTGATCGGCGCGTCGAGCATATTCGCCCCCTCCGCCGCAATATCGGCGGCGAGTTGCTCGGTACTCGTCGGCGAAATCGTGGACATATCGATGACCGTCGTGCCCTCGCTCAGTCCCGCGAGAATGCCGTCTTCGCCACGGACGATTTCCTCGACGACCGGGGTATCCGGCAGACAGGTGAGTACCACATCGGTTTGTTCTGTGACTTCTCGGGGAGAGTCGGCACGCTCGCCACCGTGTTCTGCGAGTTCGTCGACCGGTTCCTGTGAGCGGTTGTGCCCGACGACATCGTATCCCGCGTCAAGGAGGTTTTTCGCCATCGGGAGGCCCATGATTCCGAGTCCGACGAACCCAATCGTTTTCGACGCCATACGAGCATACACACAGTTGAGCAGTAAAATCTGTCGATACCACATCCCAGCGACGAGGTGGTGACGGACTGTTCGATTCCCCAGCGCACTGAACACCTTTTTATCCCCTGCGATAGTGGGTTCTATCCATGATTCAGAACCGCGAACAACTCGGAGCAACACCTATCCACGAGGTCGCTCTCGACTGTATCGAGGCTGGCATTACGGCGACACAACCGGACCACGCCATCAAGAATGCAGTGAAGCGAACCGTGGACACACTCGAAATCGATGAAACGACAGTGGATCTCGGTCAGTACGCAGAGATACTCGTCATCGGTGGCGGCAAGGCGTCGGCCCAGATGGCACGCACAGTAGAGGAGATACTTGGAGAACGAATCACCGAGGGTGTCGTCGTGACGAACGACCCGATTGAAACGGACTTCGTCGAGGTTGTTGAAGCTTCGCATCCAATCCCGGATGAGGTTGGTATCGAAGGAACCAAGAACGTTCTGTCGCTCGCTGAACAGGCAACAGACGAGACACTCGTACTGTGCCTGATTTCTGGTGGTGGGAGTGCGCTTCTATCCGCACCAGCCGACGGTATTACCCTCGCGGACCTGCAATCACTGACGGACGACCTGCTTTCGAGCGGGGCGACCATCCACGAAATCAATGCTGTACGCAAACACCTTTCGGCTATCAAAGGCGGACGACTCGCCACCGCAGCAGCACCGGCGACCGTGGTCGGTCTCATTCTCAGTGACGTGGTTGGAAACGACCTCGGTGTCATCGCTAGCGGACCGATTGTGCCGGATACATCGACCTACGACGATGCGCGTTCGGTGCTCCAACGGTATGGGATTACGCCACCGACGACTGTCAAGACCCATCTCGAACGGGGTGCAGCAGGTGAGCTACCCGAAACGCCCAAATCGGACGAAGGGGCGTTCGAGCGGACGCAGATTCACGTCCTTGCAGATGGGTTTACTGCGCTCAAAGCGGCACAGTCAACGGCAGAAGGACATGGATACACGCCGGTTATTCTCTCATCACGAGTCGAAGGGGAAGCGCGTGAAGCGGCGAAGACACACGTCGCTATCGCAGAGGAGTCCCACGCGACCGGCAATCCCGTTGCACCACCGGCAGTGTTTCTCTCCGGTGGCGAAACGACAGTAACGATGGATGGTAACGGCATCGGTGGACCTAATCAGGAGTTCGCACTCAGTGGCGCTCTGACGCTCGATTCAAAGGGCATTGTCGTAGCGAGTGTCGATACGGATGGAAGCGATGGAGCCACGGATGTCGCGGGCGCGCTTATCGACGGGGAAACTGTCGATGACCTCGACCGTGCGCGGACGGCGCTTGCGGAAAACGACGCCTACCCCTATCTCGCAGACCGGAACGCGATAATCGAAACGGGACCGACTGGCACCAACGTCAATGATTTACGAGTGATAGTGGTCGAAGACGGTCCCAAATAACAACTTGGCAGGGTAAGTAGGGCTTGTCAGTCCCCTCTGGAAGTCAAGCGAATCATCGAGCGATGTGGCCTTCCAGTGACGACGGAAAACACGGTGACTGATAACGCTGAGTTACTCGAAGAACTAGAGGAGATTCGTGAACAGGGGTGTGCCACAAACGACGAAGAACTCCAGAGAGGATTTCGGTCAATCGCTTCATCGGTGACGCTTCCCGACGGAACCGTATTGGAGTGCTTTCTATCGGTGGTCCAGCGTATCGATTCGAATCAACCAGCTCAGTGGTTGATGGGTCCGCCACGACCCTGTTGAATGCAATTGAGCACGTCGAAAACGAAATTGCGGAACTGGAGTCCTGATTTGGTACACAGTAGTTATTATTCCTACCAACAAACAACTCTGCTTGTATCGGTAGCTCATATCTAACGGGCTGAATTGGCTCTCATAGCGGAGTAACTCGACCACTAATACGGCGAGTTTAATTCAGATATCCGTCACACGCTG
>DASSKS010000251.1:0-4570 GCA_035690245.1 Halococcus sp.
ATACCCAACGACTTCAACCCCACAAGGGTTCGTCTGAAACCGTTCACCACATCGCCCCGCTGTTGAGTGGCGGCACACTTCAACCCCACAAGGGTTCGTCTGAAACACTGTGAGTGGCAACGAACGCGAAGACTTAGACGAAACTTCAACCCCACAAGGGTTCGTCTGAAACGAGGTTGTTCAGTCCGCCGCCCATGATTTCGCGCGACTTCAACCCCACAAGGGTTCGTCTGAAACGTAGTTCCCGGCGATAGCGTTGGCTACTTGATTACACTTCAACCCCACAAGGGTTCGTCTGAAACCCGTCGCGCGTATCGTATCCGACGACATCCCGCGCCCACTTCAACCCCACAAGGGTTCGTCTGAAACGGTGACGACGCTCGTCGCTTGCGTATTCAAAAACAACTTCAACCCCACAAGGGTTCGTCTGAAACTCTTCGGCCCGCGGAGGTCAGAAAACACACAGTGCTCACTTCAACCCCACAAGGGTTCGTCTGAAACGGGGATGAGTTGGAGGTTGTTGAGACCGTCACCCGACTTCAACCCCACAAGGGTTCGTCTGAAACCGCCCGAGATACTGCTTGTGACCGGTCGTCGGAGGCCACTTCAACCCCACAAGGGTTCGTCTGAAACCATGCCCGATTCACGAGGCACAGCACGGCTATCGCTGGCCTCTGGCATAGCTTTTTCGTCGACCTCCAATTCTGTCTGAGACACGGGGGGTCGATGAAACTCTCTGCTCGACGCGACTCGGATGAAAATCCGCCGACTCAGTCGCTCCCTATGGGCGTATATGCCTCGTTGTAGGCAACGCAGTCGTGGAGTCCGTCCTGTTCGAAGCGCTTTATGTGGCCGCCGACCACGTACAGCGTTCCGTCGATGACCCCGGAAGTCGCACCACCTCGACGGTATGTCGGGTCCGGCAATCCCGTCTCGAAACTATCTGTTTCAGGATTATATCGGTGGGCGAGGAGTTTGTATCGCTCGATGGTGGATTCGCCCTGCCAGAACATTCCGAGAGCGAGATACGCCCGGTTGTCGATGGCCGGATTCGAGTGGGTCGCGTAGGTACCCGGTCTGGGTGTCGGCTGTGCGTCTTCCCACTCACCAGCATCGAGGTCGTATCTGAAGTTCGAATCGGTCGGGCCGGTCGTTCCCAGCAGGCCGCCGATGGCGTAGAGATACTGTTTTCCATCCGCATCGAGCAGCGCTGCCGTGGTCCAGCGTTTCGCCTCCGGCATCCGCGCGAGGTCCGGGTCAATGACCTGCTCGCTCTCGGGGTCGAACGTCCAGAGGCGGCTCTCGTCGTAGGTTCCCGGCACTCCCTCGCCGTCGAAACCGTGGTCGGTTGCGCTCTCTGCGTCCCAGTCGCTGGTCCCGCCGCCGACACAGTAAATCAAACCGTCCTGTGGATTGTACACCCCGTCCATCACCCAGTTCGGATACGGACAGTGCACCCCCTGAGACGCGGTGAGGTCCGTCCAGCCCTCGTCCGGTCGATACCGAAAAATCGCGTCCGAGGGCGGTTCACCCGTGTAGGGGCTGTTTTGTGGCGCGCCGCCGAAGCTATACATCGCGTCGTCGGTCGCCACGCCACAGAGTCCCCACAGCGCGCGCGGGAGGTCGGGCAGGCGCTCCCACGCTCCTCCTGTACTCGCCGCCGGGTCGAACGCGAGCGTCCGCGAAACTGCGTCCAACCCCGTGGCGGTCTCGATACCGCCGAAGAAGTAGAGTTTGCCGTCGAGCACGCCGCCACCGGCGTCGCTCCCGACGGCCGGCAGCGGGGTTTTTTCGGCCCACCCGCCGACGCGCTCCGTCGTGGTCGGTGTCGGTTCGGTGGTCGCCGGTGCGGTGGTCAGCGGCGTCGTCGGTTCCGGCGAAACGATTGTACTCGTCTGCGGTGTTCTTCCCGTGATTTCGGTCGTCCCGGCTGTCGTTTTCTCGGCTCCTGGGGTCCGTGTTCCCGTCGGGATTGCGGTCGCTTTCGTGGTCGTTCGTGTGCCGGTTGCCGCAGGCGATTCCGTAATAATCGAGTGCTCGTGGGTGGCGGTCGGTTCGTTCTCGGTCTCACGAGCACCCGATTCGGTGTGGTGTGTCGTCTTCTTCGAGCGGTTCTCCGGGTTCTCATCGCCACCGCCGAACAGACAGCCAGCCGTCGCAGCGAGCGCGCCGACGCCGAGTGCTCTGAGGGCTGTCCGGCGGGTCGTGTTCGGTCGGGATGTGTTCTCGTCGTCGCCCATAAATGCTGTTTTCGGAGTTACTATCCGCTATATCGGTACTGGTATATCGGGCCGATGTAGTTGTCGTTTTCCGATACCCGGATGAATCAGGCCGCTTCCTCGTCCTCTTCGATGAGTTCTGGGTCAGAAAGCGCGCTTTCGAGGCTGGCAAGACCGTTTATCCACTCGGCGACGGGTCCATAACCGACTTCCTCGACCAGTTCCGGGTCGAGGCGTGCGCCGTCGATAATCAGTGTGCCGGCGCGCGCGCAGTGTTCGAGCGCATCGTCGAATTGTTCGTTTTCTTCGGCTTCGTTTGCCATCGTGAGGGGTTCTTCGACTGTTCCCTCGATGGACCCCTCCACGACGTAGAGTTCTGCGGCATAAAACACACAGACGAGTGAGGTCTGGACGCCATCCACTAACAAGAGCGTCTCCTCGTCTTCGATGTCCACGTCCGAGAGCACGATTTCGCGGACGGCGGTGAGTTCAGAAAGCGCCATCTCCTCGCCAATGTCGTCGTCAGTATAGGCGGCGATGATTTTGGCGACGGCGATGGCGGCGTCCTCTTGGAGGTTCCAGAGCAATCGGGCGGCGTCTTCGTTTTCTGGGTCTAAGTCCGCCTCGCGGAGACGGTCGAGCCAGTTCTGCCAGCGTTCTTCGGTGTAAAACGCGCCGGTGGGTGCGCTCATACACGAATCGAGTGCTGCGCTGTTGATAGGCCTTTTCGTTGTTCAATTCGAACGTGTTTGAATACCATACACCCGCTCAGGCGTCTCGACGTGAGCGATTTCTACGGCTTCGTCCCACCCGTTTTCGCACAACCAACGCACCCGCCGAGGGACGGTTTTTGGACCCAGCACGGCCCCCGGTCTGTCGGGGTCGTCGATGAAATCCGTCTCCATCAAAAATGGTTCGCCCGCCTCCGCAGCCTCTCTCAACCGGTCTTTCTCGCTCATCACACTCGGAATCGGACCGGCGAGTCGCCCACCTGCGTAGTGTTTGACCACTCGGTGGCGCGCGAGTCCCCGTTCTTCGGCCCACTCTGCGATTTCACGCAAATCTTCTGAAGCTTCGGTGTGGAGTTGGACCGCACAATCACACTCCGCTCCGAGCGCGAGTGCGTGTTTCAGTACCGCATTCGAGGCGTTCCACACCTCCTCAGAGACTTCATAATGTGGCCGCCCGGATTTGAGCGCGAGCGCCCTCCCAGACGAAACGTATTCGGCAGCGACATCCAGTCCAATCTGCATCAACTCGCGCGCCTCGTCGGGAGCAAATCCGCGTTCTGTGAGCTTCGAGACGAGTCCCGGATGCACGCCGAGTACGGGCCACGCCCGGCCATCGAGGATTTCGGTCGCTTCCTCGACTATTTCGACTGTGGTCTCGAACGCCTCGCGGAAGTCGTCTCGCTCCTCGACATCGACGCCGAGCGTCCACGACGGTTTGTTGACGACGAGCAGGTGTGTTCCACCCGCGCGGGCGAAGTCCGTCACGGCCTCGATTCCTCTCCCCTTTTCGGGGTCGAGATGGAGATGGTTGTCGAGGACCGGCGTGTCGAATTCCATGCACGCCTTACTCGTGTGTCCTGAAACCGATTCTCATTCGAGCGTGACGGCTTCGTGCGCCGCATTTCGGAGGGCATCGGAGCGTCCGTGTGCGCCGGGCGCGATGGCGAGCGTTTCGACTCCCTGTCTGGCGGCGTGTTCGAGGACGGGTTTGAAATCCGTATCGCGCGAGGCGACCGCGAGCACGTCGAGGTCTCGTAGGAGTGCTGTCGCATCGACCGCGAGTTTGACATCGACATCGCCGCTCGTGATTCTGACCTCGAACCCGCGGGCTTCTGCGGCCTGAATGAGTCCGGGAGTCGCGTGTTCGTCGAGATACAATCGAGTGACGGCGAGTTGTCCCATTCCTTTGGTGGTCGCGCGAACGTCGTCTAAGTCGACGTCGAACTCGCTTCGGAGGACGTTCGGCCCATCCACGAACAGACCGACCGCTGGTTCGCGCTCCGTGGTGAGAAACCGGCGGAATGGGCTGCGCATACGTCGGATTATCCGCCAGCCCCCAAAGCCGTAGCGATAGCTCCTCACCATCGAATCCAAAACGGATAGTACGCGGCAGCTGAAAGCACAGCCGTTTATCCAGTCGGCTGTGTAACTCAGATATGAGCACTGAACCATGACACAGTGGGAGTACGAAACGCTCCAGCCGCCGCGCGAAGCGACCAAAAAGGAAGCGAGCGACCCGAAGGCCGAATTGAACGAACTCGGTGGCGCGGGGTGGGAACTCGTTACAACTATCGAGTACACCGGCGGCGGCACGAAGCTTCTGGTGTTCAAGCGTCCCGT
>DASSKS010000252.1:0-6475 GCA_035690245.1 Halococcus sp.
CCGGCCATACCCGTGCTCCGGTTTTGTGCTCCTCCGTCGGAAATGGTGCCTCGTAGGCCTCGATAATCTCGTCTGTGAGTTCAGTCGCCGTGGCGTTCTCGATGAGCATCCCTATGGGTAATTCATCGACGCCTTCGACGAACTCGTGAAAGTCCTCCCACGCTTCGGGCATCTCCTGCTCGCCGCTCGGAATACCCGTGTTCATCGGGACGAGACGCGAAAATCGGTCGGGATGATGGCCGGCAACCGAGAGTCCCAAAATTCCGCCCCAGTCTTGACAGACGAGCGTGATGTCATCGAGGTCGAGTTCTTCGATGAAGGCCACGAGCGAATCGTAGTGCATCGAAAAGGAGTATTCGTCGGGGTCTGAGTATTTCTCGGAGCGACCGAATCCGATGAAGTCGGGAACGATGACGCGGCCTTCGGCTCTGAGCGTGGGTACCATCTTCCGATAGAGAAAGCCCCACGTCGGCTCGCCGTGGAGACAGAGAAACGTCTCATCGCCGCTTCCCTCGTCGATGTAGGCCATCTCCGGGCCGCCGACATCGACGTACTGTGCCTCGTAGGGATAGTTCGGGAGGTCATCGAAGCACTCCTCGGAGGTCTGGATGAGTCCCATCACATCTACTACACCCACTCGACATAAGGAATTTTCCCCGAGCTACGAGATATCGAACAGCCGGGAAAACGAGAGTGCCGGGACGAGAAAGGCAAGTATGGCAAGCGCCCACTCCACCCCAAAAACCGCCGCAAAGGCCGCATCGAGCACCACCAGCGCGAGCACACACGCGCCGACCGCCGGACCGACCGTTTCAGGGAGGGGATTTGCGTAGGCCGGCCAGAGTGCGCGCCCGGTCCACACGAGGAAGCCACCGACGAGCGCGACAGCGAGTGCGCTTTGGACGAGTGATGGACGAACAACAACGACTGCTGCAAGTACCGCAAGAGCCGCGATGACGACGCCAACGATACCAGCCACGACCGCTCGTCGTTCCGTGTCAGTCGCCTCGTTTGCGGCCATATATGTTATAAGCGCGATGTAGAGCGCGACGACAACTGAAACGACGACCGCCCAGAATGGAAAATCGAACGAATCCACAACGGTCGTTCCCAGTAGAACGTCGAGACCGCGAGCACTCCCCATTGCGAGAAATCCTAACGGAGTGCCCTTCAACACGCCATCGTAGAGCGCGACGACGACTGCGAGCGCTGTGGCGAGCACACCAGCACCCACGCCAGCGGTGGCGAGCGCGAGCACACAGCCGACGACGAGCAGTGAAGCACCCAGCACGCCCGCCCTCGACCGCGACACTCGCCCGGAGGGGATGGGTCGTTCGGGCCGCTCGGTTGCATCGATTGCCGCATCGAAGTAGTCATTCAGAACTGTGCCGCCAGCATACAGCAGGATTGATGCGACCGAAAGACCGACGAGTGCGGGTATCGAAACCGCCACGCCCGTTGCCGACGCGAGCGCTGCACCGAGCAGGACATCAGGCGGCGCGCTGAAAAGGTTCGGAACCCGTACTAAGGCCGCATAGGCTGCTGTTTTCTCTCGAAATCTCGATTGGCTGAGTGCCACCCGTCTCAGACCCATCCGTGGTCTTCGAGGTAGGCCATCGCTTCGTGGACTGTCTCGGCTGCGGTCTCCTCGTAGGGATAAAGTTCGACCGTGACGAAGCCATCGTAGCCCCGTGAATCGAGCGCGTCGAGAAATCCGTCGATGTCCATCGCGCCATCGCCGAGTTGGGTGTGTTCGTGAGTGCGGTCTGCGGGGATGTCCTCTAAATGGATGTGGTCCGTGTATGGCGCGAGCTTTTCGAGAGCTTCTGTGGGGTCCTCACCGACACTGAAGAGGTGGCCGGCGTCGAAGTTACACCGGATTCGCGGGTGGTCGATACGCTCGACGAAATCGAGAAACTCCCGAGAGGTTTCTACGAGCAAGTCGGGTTCGGGTTCGACGTGCAAATCTACTTCCATTTCTTCGGCAACGGGAAGCACCTCTCGCAGGCTCTCTGTGAAGGCATCGAGCGCCCACTCGCGCGATTTTCCCTCGGGAATGGGACCGCCGGGTTCGATGGAAATGTAACTGTGGTCGAGTGCAGCCGCCATCCGCAAGGCGGCCTTCGTATAGTCGATGCGCTGTTGGCGGTAGTCAGTGTCAGGTTCGATATACGAGGGGTGGTGAAAGCCCTCGATGGCCGTCAGCATGAACGCATTACAGTTGCTGATTTCGATGCCGTTGTCCCGAAGCGTCTCTCGTACTCGGTCGATGTCGTCTTCGCTGGCTTCTGGCGGGTAGAGGTGTGGTTGGTCGAAGAGGAGTTCGATACCATCATAGCCCGCGTCGGCGATGATTTCGATGGATTCTCCGATACTGTATTCGCGGAACGCATTGGCCGAGAAGCTGAACTTCATCGTTCGTATTCGAAATTCGGCGACTGGCTGAAGAACTCATACGGGTTGTCGAAGACGACTTTTTTGACCTCCTCACGCGGCCAGCCACGGTCGAGCATCTTATCGCGCGCCTTCGGGACCGCGAGCGGGTCCGAGGGGTCCCAGTCGGCAGCGCTATTGAACAACATTTTGTCGGTGCCGTATTCTTCTACGAGGTCGATGGCTCGCTCGTCTTCTATTTTGCCGGGATAGAGGGTGAATCCAACCCAGCAATCGGTTTGGAGGGAGGTTTCGATTGTTTCTGGCGTGTTGTGGTCGATGACGATTCGTTCCTGTGTGACGTCCTCGTCTTCGATAATCTCGACGATTCGTTCGGTTCCTTCTGGTTTTTCGGTGTGTGGCGTGTGGACGATGACAGGGAGTTCGCGTTCTTCTGCCATCCGGAGTTGTTCGCGCAGTGCCCATTCTTCGTCGGCAGTCCCTTGATCGAAGCCGATTTCGCCGACGCCAACGACGTTCTCGCGGTCGAGGTAGTCGGGAACGTGGTCTAAGACTTCCTCGGCCATTTCTCGATAATTTGCCTCTTTGGGTTCGAGTCCAATAGTCACGTAGTGGTCCATCCCACCCGCTCGTTCTGCGCGTTGGGTCTCGAAGTCGATTATCTGCTCGAAGTAATCGAAAAACGAGCCGGCGTGTTGTTTGTCGGTGCCGCTCCAGAAGGCGGGTTCGATACAGCACTCGATGCCCGCGCGTCGCGCGCGCTCGTAGTCGTTGGCAGAACGCGAAACCATGTGCATATGCGGGTCGATTATCTCCATATCCGCCGTTCTTCCCGCTCGTACTACTATGTACTGATTGGGCTACTGTCCGTGTTCTTCGTGGGCGATTGGTCGCGCTCGTGTACGAAGCGGTTTCGAACGGGTGCGCTGTGGGTTTCGAACGAAGGAAAACGTGGGTTTAGACGGCGAACTCGAAGGGAATCGGCGTAAAACAGAGGATGCCGAGCGCGAAGGTGACGAACCCGAGGGCCATTCGTTTCGCGTCGAGCGTATCGTCGTAGATGGGCGTTGCGGGACCGGCGTAGGCGATGCCCAGCGTGAACAGGCCCCAAAACACCCAGAGGAAAATCGCGTTGAACGCGGCTTCCTGTACATAATAGAGGTAGGCCGCGAGCGCGAACAGCACGGCAGGAACCAACGCGCCGAGCGTCTCCTGGCGCTCGCCGACCATCGCGCGCACGAGGTGGCCGCCGTCGAGTTGGCCGACCGGAATCAGATTCAAGAAGGTCACGAACATTCCGACCCAACCAGCAAACACCACGGGGTTGACAGTCATTCCCGAGGGGTAGTGGAGTGGTTTCCCAGTGAGTGTAGCGAGCCACTGGACCAACAGCGGATAATGAAATTCGATGGGAATCGCCGGCTCTGGAACCGGCGGAAGCTGAAGGCCAATAACAGTGACGACACAGGCCGCAACGAGTCCCGCAAGCGGGCCGGCAACGCCGATGTCGAAGAGAGTTTTGCGGTCCGGCATCCGTCCGCGCATTCGAATGACCGCGCCGATAGTTCCAATAATATTTGGAAGCGGGATGAAGTAGGGGAGGCTGGCATCGACACCGTGATACCGACTCAGTGCATAATGACCGAGTTCGTGGATGCCGAGCACCGAGAGTACGGCGAGTGCGAACGGCCAGCCAGCGAGAATGTCGAGCGGGGCGTGGAGGAAGTCCTCGATGCCCCGGATGGTTCCGTACCACCGCCCGCCAGCAAACAGCGTCGAAAGCACGGTGAGAGCCGCAAAAACGACGTTTGTCCACGGAATCCCGTCGATGCCGGTCGAGTATGGCGTCGCAACGAGGACGTATCGCATTCCGCTGATTTCGACGCCAGTGTATGGGTCGCGCTCTGATTCGTGGGTTAGCCTGACCTCGTAGCCACACTCGCGGAACAGCGGCCAAAGCCGGCGTTCGAGTTGTTTGCCGCCTACCAGTGGCTCGCCGTAGTATCGAAGTTGTCCCTCGTCGGTCGTCGTCTCGACAACGCGAAAGAGTCCGGCGAACGCCTCGACTGGCGGCCCATCGACCGGCGGTTCGCTATCGTCCATTATCCATCTCACGGTGTGTGTCGGTATAAACATACAGACCAACCATCGGTTGCGTCAGCAGGGACCATGTCGGGAAGACGGGCGGCTGGGCGGGGAGAGGACGGTTCGAAACGGGCTTAAACGGGAGCCACACGCCACGTCGTTGCGCTCGTGTATGACCACTTCTCGATATCGAAATCGGTCGCCGTATCCATGAGTTTACACATCAACGCGCCGATCTCCTTCGGCGAGAGACCGACCTCATCCGCGATGAATTTGCTCTTGAAATAGAGTTCGCCGTCGGCAGCGTTGCGTTCGAGATACGCCTTCAGTCGCTGTTCTTTCGTATTCGAATCGACACTCGGGGACTGGGTGGTGCTCATCTATGACCTCCATCCTCTCCATCGTCCTACCATGTATTATACCCGACAGATGCTTCGGCTAAATTCGCTTCCCTTCAATCCTATCCTCGGGGCGACGGACGTTTCACGACGCTTCAAGAACCCGCGAGACGTTTTATAGAGTCCTCTGTGGCCTTCGATGTCACCTCCTCTGGTTCCTCACTGACGTACCTCGTCTCACAGACAATCCGTAACTAGCAGGCAAATATTACCTCGATATGGCGGTTTCCGTGGGAGGTAGTGGCTCACGCGCGCTCGTGGACCCAGAACTCCTCATCGATTGTGTTCTCCTTTTTGAAAATCGGGACCTCGTCTTTGAGCCGGTCGATACCGTCTTCGACAGTTCGAAACGCCTCTTTTCGATGGCCCGCGAGTACCACCACGAAGACGATGTCCTCGCCCGACTCGATGATTCCTGTCCGGTGGTGCATGAGCACTTCGTGGACGCCCTCGCGCGCTTCCAACTCGGCGCTGATTTCGGCCATGCGCTGGTCTGCAACGCCCTCGTAGGTCTCGAATTCGAGGAATTCAGTAGAACTATCCTCCGGGAACTCCTTCGCACGGACACGCCCGGTGAACGTGGCAATCGCGCCCGCGCGGTCTTCGTCGGGCGATGATTTCGCCTCTCTGACGAGCGATTCCAGTGTGACGTGAGGTTCTGTGTCCTCGATTTGCTTGAGTACTGCATCGAGGTCGATTTCCTCGCCAGTAGGGGCTGTCGCAAGTTCGAGACCGCTGTGTGCGCGCCCGCCGAGAACCACGGCCGGCAGATCGAGTTCTGAATACCCCTCAACGACCACGTAGCCGTACTCCAGCGCGAGATCGTCGAGAACCTCGGAGAGCGTGTGCGAATCGCCGGTAGCGAACCATCCCTCGCCGCTGATACCGTAGGTGACTGCCGCGCCCGCTGCGCGGTGGCGAGCAGTGTCCTTTCCTTGTGTGTCGATGTCGGGTATGTGATCCAAGTGTTTGACCGTGGCAACGGTGCCTCGTTCAGTCAATCGTTGTACAAGATGCTCGACCAGTTTCGTCTTCCCTGAATCGGAGGGACCGACGACGGCGACGGCTTTCATACCTGAATAGGGGTGCGCGAGTCGCTTGTACCCTTCGACGGCGACAGTTGATAATTCTTAAGAGCGCGTCCGGGCAACCCAGAATCAATGAAACTCGTCGTCTCCCTCGGTGGGAGCGTTCTCGCGCCAAGAGACCCAGACCGCGTAGGCGCACACGCCGCTGTCATCGAGGACCTCGCATCCGAAGGCCATACTATTGGTGCGGTCGTCGGCGGCGGAACGGTCGCCCGTGAGTACATCCACACCGCGCGCGCGCTCGGCGCGAACGAAATCGAACTCGACCAGTTGGGTATCGACACCACCCGCCTCAACGCCCGCCTGCTCATCGCGGCGCTTTCGGAGCGAGCGGCGACCAGCCCAGCAAGGGACTACGAAACCGCAGGCGCGGCCCTCCGCCGGGGTGAAGTCGCGGTCATGGGCGGTGTCGCGCCGGGACAGACCACCGACGCCGTGAGTGCCGCGCTCGCAGAATACGTCGATGCCGACCTCCTCATCTACGCGACGAGCGTACCCGGCGTCTTTAGC
>DASSKS010000253.1:0-2811 GCA_035690245.1 Halococcus sp.
GGCTCGGTTCGGAACAGTGGCAACCGTGATGCACCACACCATCGGTCAGGTTCGTCTCTCAACTGAAACATTCCGAAACGAGCTTCGATACATCAGCCGCGCCGATGTGGACGTAATCGTACCATCGGAAGTGGTGAGCACACAACCCTACTGAAAGCGTGTGGTGCTATCGCCATATTAAATTGTCACTATAACGAAGAAACTGACAGAACAGCTATCGTTCTTCGATACGTAGTATCGTACATGGAGTTCAAAGACCGTACTCACCGTGCGCTCGGCGTCGCCATTCTCGTGTGGACGGGGAGCGTAGCCGCGCTCGCGGTTGCCGGGCTAGCGACCGGCGTCTGGCGTCTCTCAGACCTCTGGGGTCGAGCTGGTGCCGCTTTCCTGAGTGAGTTCGGGCTAGTGACTATTGTCGGCACGTTCCTGCTCGTCGGTGGTCCCGTCTTTCTCTGGAAGCGGTACGGACTTGTCGCGCCGATTATCGGCCTCGCCTGCTACGTTGCATACTGGACGTTCCTCGGGATACTGACTGGTGCTGGTGTCTCCGCGCTGTACGTCGGCAGTATGTACGGACTGTTCGCACTCGTCGGAATCGCGGTACTCACGGTTCTTGAGTGGACACTACGGGCGGTTCGGCTACGGTGGCTGGAGTCGGCAGGATACGACTGAACAGCATCCATAACCGTCAGGAACGTCGTACAAGACGAGTCACGGAGAATGGTAAGACAAATGGCCGAGCGAACGATTCCATTCGACAATGAAGACACTTCTCCTGACTATCGACGCATGGCGCGCTTCACACGCCTCGTTCATGCCCGACTCGGTGGGTGAATACACGCCGAACCTCGCAGAATTCGCCGACGACGGTGCCGTGTTCACACAGGCGGTGAGCCACGGCCCGGCGACACCCTACGCCTTTCCGTCGATTTTTACTTCGACGCTGCCGCTCGATTACGGGGGATACGAGCAACTGAGCGCAGACCGCACACTCGTGAGCGAACCCCTAAACCACGCGGGCTGGCGCTGTGTCGGCGTTCACGCAAACCCGTGGCTCGGCGAGAAGTACGGGTATGGCCGGGGGTATGCGGACTATCGAGACGTTGGCGAGTTCGGACTGCCGGGACTGGAGCGCGGTCGGCAGTTCCTGCTCTCGAATTTCTCGCTCGATAGTCCGGTTTATCGCGGGGTACAGTACCTCTATCGCTCCCTCCAGACACCCCTGCGGATGGTAACGGGCGACGCCGCAGAAATCGAGGTCGCGCGCGATGCGCTCGCGGAAGCACAGGGGAACACGTTCGTCTGGACGCACCTCCTCGAACCGCACGCGCCCTACACCCCACCGAAACGCCACCGCGAGGCTATTGGCGTCCCTGAAACGGACGACAGCCCGGCCCAACTCGTGACGCGCGCCCAGCACAACCCTGAAAAATTCACCGAGCGCGAACGCGAGGTCATTCGCGGGCTGTACGCCGCATCGGTTCGTCACGCAGACGAGAAAGTCGGTACGCTCCTCGAAGCAGTGGACGACGATACGCTCGTCATCGTGACCGCAGACCACGGCGAGGCGCTGTTCGACCACGGACAGGTCGGCCACGAGCCGTGTCTGTACGACGAACTCCTCCACGTGCCGCTGCTCGTCCGTCCGCCGAGCGGCGCAGAGGAAGGCACCATCGACACGCAAGTACGCCACATCGACATCGCGCCGACGATTCTCGACTACGCGGGGGTCGCGGTCCCCGACTCCTATCGTGGGCAGTCGTTGCGACCGGCAATCGAAGGCGAAGGACTGGATACCGAACTCGCGGTTTCTGAGGTCGCCTCGTCTGCGACCGAACCAGGTCGGCTCGATTCCGACGCGCTCCAAGTCGGGGTTCGGACGCCCGCACGAAAACTCGTGTATGCAGACGGCGCTGTCGAAGGATTCGACCTCGAAGCGGACCCCGAAGAACGGGACCCGCTCACCGAATTGGAGGGCGAGGAGTGGGAAGCACTCCGCGGCGCACTCGACGACCGACTCGCGGCTATCGAGGTCGGCGACACGGGCGATATCGAGCGCGACGAGGAAGTCCAGCAACGACTCCGCAATCTCGGCTATATCGACTGACCCGAGCGCGGCGGAAGGTAGCGCGGGGTTCGACTATGCGGCTCGTTTTCCTCTTCGAAACACCGCCTGACCGATAACGATGAGGACGATTCCGACCGCGATAGCGCCGATATGCCACGGCTGGAACCAAAGCGGGAGCGGAACGACATACGACAGCCCAGCATACGCACGCCCGAGCAACGGCAGCGTGGACTCGCCAGTACCGAGACCGAGACCGCCGGTGGCGTTCATTCGCGGGAGTCGGTCGCTGCCGAGCAGTTCCCCATAGGGAAGGCGTTCTGCATCGTAGGGCCAGATACCAGTATGGACGCTCCAGACGGTGGTTCCGTTCGGCGCGACTTCGACGACGCGGTTGTTACGCGAATCCGTAATCAGGGTATTCCCATTGGGAAGGCGGTCGGCGTCGCGCGGCCAGCTGAATCGGATGCCGTTTGCGGAATTGACCCCCCACGTGACCATCCACTCGCCGTTTTTCTTGTGGAGTTCGACCACGCGGTCGTTGTCGCTGTCGGCGACCACTATCGCGCCCGGCCCGAGATACTGGGGATTGTGCTGGTGGTCGAGCAGCGTGGGGTCGCCACACAGAATGTCTCCATTACTATCGTTGTTGTAATCGGCCAACTGGTTTCCGTGCTGTCGGCAGTTCTCGTCGCTGCTGCCCGGCGTGTCCTCGTTGATGACATCCACGACGCCCTTACCACGCT
>DASSKS010000254.1:0-3777 GCA_035690245.1 Halococcus sp.
GGCTCGGTGTCCATCCGCGAATCCAGAAATTCTGTTTCACTCTCCGACAGGTCGCGTTCACGATAAACATCCAATCCTGCTTGGTAGGTTTCCTTCGAGCGTTCTGCGGGGCGTTCGAGGACGAGTTCTGCAAGCCCCGTCTCACGGCCAGTGTAGCCAAATCCGGCCTTATACAGCGCTTCGTAGGCAAACGGATTGTTGACTGCGATACGGAGGCGTTGGTACCCGCGCGCCAGTGCGCGCTCTGCGATGAACGAGGCCAGACGTGCACCGAAACCGTCGCCACGGCAGTCAGCGCGCACGGTGATGTAGCGGAGCCAGAGCGTTTGTGAGTCGGTGCGGTCCTCGTTGAACGCGACCGCTGCGATGATGTCCTCCTCGAACTCGCTTTCGACTGTTCTCCCCGGTTCGTACACGACGGCTTTCCCCGTCTGTGACATCACGAACTTCCCGGCATAGGCGAATTTCCGATAGTCGAGTCTGAGCGTCGGGCCGTCCGTGGGCCAGCCACACACCGCGTACTCCATACCGGATTTTCGGCGCGAGTCAGGATATGTCCTCCGCCGGATGGTTTAAGCGGTGTCCGATACGATGTATCCCATGCACGCGCCGGGGGATATCGCGCTCTTCGACCGCTTCGCGCGCTACTACGAGTGCGTTACGCCCGCAACGGACGAACGAGCGCTCAGAGCGGGTCTTGCGCTCTCTGACCGCGATATCGAGCGCGTCCTCGATGTCGGTGGCGGCACAGGTAGAGCGGCGCGCGTCCTCGACGCCACAGAGCGAATCGTGGTCGACCCCGCCGGTGGAATGCTCACAGAAGCACGCAGGCTGGGTCTCGATGGCGTTCGTGCCGACGGGGCAACCCTGCCGTTCGCCGATGAAACGGTGGATGCAGTCGTCATCGTGGATGCACTGCACCATATCGCAGACCAGACCGGGGCACTCGCCGAGGCAGAGCGCGTCCTCCGGCCGGGCGGCGTGCTCGTCTGTCGGGAGATGGACCGCGCGACCGTTCGCGGGCAGGTCGTGGTCGCGTGGGAACACCTCATCGGTTTCGATTCTGAATTTTTCACCCCCGAGGAACTCGCCGCGGCGGTCGAACGCACGGGATTGAACGCAGCGATTCCCGCTCGCGGGTTCGGGTTTACGGTGGCCGGCGTCAAGCGATGAAAACGAGTCGTACATACCGGTTCCGCTCTCACAAGAGATATGAGCAGTGCCGTCGCTTCGCTCCGTGCGCGCATCGACTTCTCGGGGACGACACTCGCGCTGGCCGTCTGTGATTTCGCGCTCATTTCCCTGTTCATCGTCCTCGGTGAACTCCAGCACGGCTACGACCTCCTCGCCAAGACGGGCCGCGTCGTCGGCACTGCACTGCCGTTTTTCATCGGCTGGGCGCTCGCGGCGGTTATTTTTTCCGTGTACACTCCAGCTATCTATCGGTCCGTTCGAAGCGCACTCGCCCGGACGGCACTCGCGTGGGTCGGCGCGACACTCATCGGACAGGCATTACGTGCGACGTCGCTGTTCCACGGTGATTTCGCGCTGACGTTTCTGTTCGTCTCGATTGGCGTCGGTCTTTTTCTCCTCCTTCCGTGGCGCGCTGTCGTCGCGTTCCTCAGTGCTCGCGCCTGAGCGAGGTGATAACGACGGTACAGCGAACGCACGAGTTCCGTAACGACCAAACTGTATCGAGACCACTGACTGATAACTTATCAGTGGCCTCCTTGTGAACATTGTAGTTCTTACGTACCGCCACTGCCCCACCTATGGGAAACACTTATTACAATCACTCCCATAGATAGAAGTACGATGGCTCAGTACTACGATCTCGTCCTCGGTCTCATCCCGCTCGCTCTCGGAGGAATCAGTGCCGCGCTCGTCGCGGTCGGTATGTCGCTCACTGTTGCCGTTCCGCTCGCGGCACTCGTCTCGGTCGCGCTCATCGGTCACGGAATGTTCGTTCGCTCGCCCACTGCTCCCGCTGCACCACAGCCCGCGCCACAGCCAGAGACCGCGTTCAACTCCGCTGACTAATCCTTTCTCGAATATTCATTGTTGCTTCTCTCATTTTCTAAATATTCATGTCATAATAATTACTAACCGTAGTATGAACGGCGTGGTGCGTCTGTACCGTCGGTTCAAACGATGGACTGAGCAGTTATCACGCACCCAGAATGCGATTCTTGTGGGAATCCAAACGTTCCTCGTGTGGGCTATTCTCAGCCTTTTGTTCGGCGGATTCTCACCAATCATGGCAGTATATGGTGCGCTCGCTTTTGCCGGTGCGTCCTACTGGTTTGACCCTCGGGAACGTAATTTGCTGAAACAATAGCCCTCAATCGTACTACTATTACTGGGTTTCTGACTGGTAGATGACCCTGTTATCGAGGATGAAGCCACCAGTCATAAGCACACGCTCTCCGTTCAGCGGGTATGGCCAATACCAAAACGCTCTTTCTAACGAGCGAGGAGTGTGCGGGGCTTGCAACACCTGCGGAGTACGTTGCGGCGGTTCGTGAGGGCTATCGTCAGCGGGGACAGGGTGCGCCCGCAACCCCGCGAACGAAACTCACGAACCCGGACCCGCCGGGAATGCTTACTGGATATACCGCCATCCTGCCCGAGACGGGTGCGATGGGTGGCTATATGTACGCAGCGGGGTTCGGAGGGAAGGACGCCCACTTCATGCTGCCCTTGTTCGATGCCGATTCTGGAAATCCGCTCGCGCTGCTCGATGGGGCGAGCATCAACCCGTTCAAAACGGGTGCGGCGGGCGCAGTGGCTGTGGACGCCCTCGCGCGCGAGGATGCGTCGACGCTCGCGGTCATCGGCAGTGGCGCACAGGCGCGCGGCCAACTCCGGGCGGTCGCCACAGTGCGCGAATTCGAGACGGTAAACATCTACTCGCCCACCCCCGAGAACCGCGAGGAGTTCGCCGCCGCGATGAACAAGACATTGGAGCCAAGCGTTGCGGCGGTTGCCTCAAGCGCTGCGGCGGTCGAGGGAGCGGATGTCGTTATCACCGCGACGACTAGTTCAGAACCGGTGTTCGATGGCGAGGTGCTCGAAGACGGCGCACACGTCACCGCAATGGGCCAGTACCACCCCGAAAAACGAGAACTCGATACCACGACCATCGAGCGCGCGAAATACGTCCCCGACCTGCGCGAGCGCGTCATGAACGACGCCGGTTCGTTCATCCACGCCGTCGAGGAGGGTGTCGTGAGCGAGGAGGACATTCACGGCGAACTCGGTGAAGTGGTTGCGGGCGAGGTTCCAGGCCGCGAAAGCGAGGAAGAAATCACGGTATTCGATTCGGGCGGAACGGCTATCGAGACGGTGGCAGCCGCGTATCTGCTCTACGAACGGGCACGCGAGCAAGGATTGGGTACTGAAATTTCATTCGCGCCAGCGAGTCAAGCACTGACTGGTGAGTAATACACTCAGAGATACGGCCCGAGTCCGAGCGCGCGTATCAGCGGGATTCCAGCAAGTACAGCCCCAAGGAGATAGCCGAGAATTGCGCCGCCATTCAGCAGCGGAAGACCGGCGTGTGCGCGACCTTTCATGACCAACCAGAGCAACACGATGAGTCCACAAATCGTGCCAGCCATCGCAGAGAGCGCCGGCAGCGAGAGCGCAAAGCCGGAGAAAAGCGGCGGTGCAGGCGCGAAGAAGGCGGCGCTTGCGACCATCACACCCGGCATCACCGCATCGCCTAACCCAACGAAAAAGGCATCGCGGTCTAGCTGGTCTGTGTCGGTGCTCTCT
>DASSKS010000255.1:0-2030 GCA_035690245.1 Halococcus sp.
GAAATTATACCATCACCGACGCCTACGCCCGGTATCAACGAATGTGTGGCGAAAGCGTCCTCCACCCGACGGGCTGGGATTCGTTCGGACTTCCCGCCGAAAACGCCGCCATCGAGCGCAAAATCAACCCAAGAGAATGGACGATGAGCTGTATCGAAACCATGCGCGCACAGATGAAGGCGATGGGATTCGGGTACGACTGGAACAGAGAAGTCACGACCTGCGAACCCGAGTACTACCGCTGGAACCAGTGGTTCTTCAAGCGATTTTACGAGGAGGGACTGGCCGAGCGAAAAGGCGGGGAAGTCAACTGGTGTCCCTCGTGTGAGACAGTGCTCGCAGACGAACAGGTCGAAGGCGAGGCAGAACTCTGTTGGCGGTGTGGAACGCCCGTCGAATCCCGAATACTCGACCAGTGGTTTTTGAAAATCACCGAGTACGCAGACGAGTTGCTCGACGCCATCGACGATTTGGATGGATGGCCCGATAGCGTTCGTGGGATGCAGCGCAACTGGATCGGCCGACAGGAGGGTGCGACCGTCGAGTTCGAGATTCCCGGCCACGGTGACGTGGAGGTCTTCACCACTCGTCTCGATACGCTCTACGGGGCGACGTTTTTCGCGCTCGCGCCGGGCCACGAGGTGACACAGGAACTGGTCGCCGACAACCCGGACCTCGAAACACAAATCGAAACCTTAGACGCCGCCACCGATAGCGAGGAAAAACGCGGCGTGTTCACCGGCGAGCACGCACTCAATCCCGTGACTGGCGAGGAGATTCCCGTGTATGTCGCGGATTTCGTTCTGTCCGATGTCGGCACGGGCGCGCTGATGGGCGTGCCGGGCCACGACCAGCGCGACCACGACTTCGCCACCGAGTACGACATCGACATCGAGCAGGTCATCGCACCGGAAGATGGGGAGGCCGATGTCTCAGCGGAGGCGTACACCGAGGATGGCATACTGGTCAACAGCGGGGACTATGATGGGACGGCGAGTGCCGAGGCACGCAAGCAGTTGATCGAGGACGTAGAAAGCGCCGGCCACCACACCCAGTACCGCCTGCGCGACTGGCTGATTTCGCGCCAGCGCTACTGGGGAACCCCGATTCCAGTCGTTCACTGTGAGGAGTGTGGGCCTGTGCTGGTTCCCGACGAAGACCTTCCGGTGGAGCTTCCCGAGTTCGTTCCAACACCGACCGGCAACCCCATAGAGGAAGTCGAGTCGTTCGTCGAAACCGAGTGCCCAGAATGCGGCGGGCCGGCAGAGCGCGAGACTGACACGATGGATACCTTTATGGACTCGTCGTGGTATTTCCTCAGATTCGTCTCGCCCGACCGCGCTGACGTTCCCTTCGACACCGAGCGCGCGAACGACTGGATGCCAGTCGACCATTACGTTGGTGGCGTCGAACACGCGGTTATGCATCTGCTGTACGCACGCTTTTTCACTCGTGTCCTCTCCGATATGGAGATGGTCAGCGTCGAAGAACCATTCAACAATCTATCCAATCAGGGGACAGTGCTGCTCGAACACGAAGCGATGTCGAAAAGCAGCGGGCACTTCGTTTCACCCCAAGACATCATCGAGGAGTACGGCGCGGACACGGCACGATTGTTCATGATGAGCGTCGCGGGACCGGAAACCGAGTTCAACTGGACCGAACGGGGTGTTCGCTCGAACAACGAATTTATCCAACGGTTGTTCGGAATGGTCGAGTCGTTCGCCGACGATTCGACCCGGAGCGCTGACGCAGGCGACCGACCAATTGACGAGTACGTCGCCCGCGAAATCGACGCGACGATAGCCGAGACGACCGCCGGGTACGAGGCGTTCCGGTTCAACGACGCACTCCGCGAGGCGCGCTCTCTGGTCTCGCTGCTCCGGCAGTACCGCGAACAGGTGACGCCCGACTCTCGTACTTTCGAGCGCGGCCTGCTGACGGTGGTCAGGCTGCTCGCGCCCGTCGTGCCCCACGTCACCGAGGAGTGCTGGGAGGCACTAGGAAAGGAGGGATTCGTCGCCGAAGCC
>DASSKS010000256.1:0-6288 GCA_035690245.1 Halococcus sp.
GAGCGAAGCGAGCGCACCCGACGAAGTAAAAAGGTGCTAGAGGACGCGCTTGCCGAGTGCGCTCGCCGCCAACTCCGTGGCGAGTTCTGCGGTTTCGTTGTGCGAATCGAGAATCGGGTTGACCTCGACGACTTCGAGCGAGCGGAGTATCCCCTCTGCGTCGTCGTAGTCAGCGACGGTCTCCATCGCTGAATGGGCCTCGCGGTAGGTGACACCGCCGCGCACCGGTGTCCCGACGCCGGGTGCATGACTGGGATCGAGCCAGTCCATGTCGAGGCTTACATGGATGTTATCCACGCCATCAGTGGCGATGTCGAGTGCTTCTTCGGTGACCGCGACGACGCCGCGCTCGTCGATGTCCGACATGGTGTAGGCAGTAATGGCGCTCTCGCGAATGCGCGTGCGCTCTGGGTCGTCAACACTTCGGAGACCGACGAGGACGACGTTTTCCTCGCGGAGTCGGGAGGCATTCGCCCACGGTGTCTCCGCGAAACTCCCCATGCCGAGTGCGGCAGCGAGCGGCATTCCGTGGACGTTTCCACTCGGCGTGGTTTCTGGGGTGTTGATGTCGCTGTGGGCGTCGAACCAGACCGCACCGATGTCGGCGTCGCGTGCTGCCCCACTCAGGGTACCGATGGCGATGGAGTGGTCGCCACCGAGCACGAGCGGGAGCGCGTCATTGTCGAGTGCGCCCGCTACTTCGTCCGTGAGTCGGGTACAGACCGACTCGACCTCACTGAGGTATTTGGCGTCGGTCTCTGTGGGCTGGGAGTCGCGCTCTTCGGGGTGGGGAACCGATAAATCACCGGCGTCGAGACAGGAGTGACCAATGGCACCGAGGGCCGTAGCAACGTTCGCATACCGAATCGCCGACGGACCCATATCGACGCCGCGCCGGTCGGCCCCGAGGTCCATCGGAACCCCGATTAGACTGATCGTCATGGCGAAGGATTGCGGCGGCGGTATAAAAATCGGTGTGGACTACTGATACTGCGCGCAGACGCGACGGATGCCCTCTTCGAAGTCGATTTCGGGTTCCCAGCCGGTCGCTTCGTTCATCTTCGTGGGGTCGGCCATCGTGTCGTGGACGAACATATCCTCATCGATGGGGTTTTCGACGTGCTCGGGTTCGATGTCGGTTCCCAACTCCTCTGCGAGCATTGAGACTACTGTGTTCGCGGTGTAGCTCTTGCCTGTGCCGAGGTTGTAGATTCCCGAAAGCCGGTGGTCTGCGGCGAGTTCGAGTCCCCGAACGATATCGGAGACGTGAGTGAAATCGCGCGTGTGTGAGCCATCGCCGTAGATGACTGGTTGGCGGCCGTTTGCGAGGTCGTCTGCGAACTGGGCGATGATGTTGGCGAACTCGCCCTTGTGGGCCTCCGAGCCGCCGTAGCCCTGATAGACTGAAAAGAACCGCATTCCAGCCATCGATATGTCGTAGCGATTGCCGAAATACTCGCCATAGCGCTCGCGGGCGAGCTTCGAGGCTTCGTAGCCGGACCCCGCTTCGATTGGCATATCCTCGGGCGAGGGTTCGGTTCGGTCGCCGTAAATCGAGGAGGTAGAAGCATAGACCACCGTATCACAGCCGTTATTTCGCACTTGTTCGACCGTGTTGACGAACCCCTCAACGTTGACCCGCGCGCCTAATTGAGGATTCTCCTCGTGCATCTTCTGCGAGGAGAGCGCAGCGAGGTGGAAGAGCACATCCACGTCTGTCGGGAGGTCTTCATCGAGCACACTCGCCTCCACGAACTCGACTCCCGAATCGAGGTTTTCAGCGGTGCCGAGATAGCCGTCGTCGAGTGCGATAACGTCGTTTTCCGCCGCGAGGTGGTTTGCGAGGTTCGACCCGATGAATCCCGCGCCGCCGGTGACGAGTACGCGCTTTCCCTGCATGGTTCGACCACGTAGGTGAACAGTGAAAGTTCTATCGAGGGAGTGTGGGCGATTCTGAACGTCACGCGGTGATGTCCGCGATACGTCGGGGTTCGCCGGACAGAGAGGGATTCGGTTCGACGATTTTCAACACCTCGTGGTCGGTGATTTCGGGGTAGGTCTTCCCGATGGCGTCCTCGATGAGTGTGCGTTCGAGCCGGAATTCGGTTCCTTCATAGACGACATCGACGCCCTGTTCGTCGAACGAGAGGAGGGTCATACCCGAAATTCCGGCGCTTGCGGATAAAAACCACTCGCGTTCGACGGACGGACTATTTATTACGGATGAGATGGAAGCATCTGTGTGTCGTTTCGCTCCGAGCCGCTCTCTGAACTCATCATCCCCGACGGAACAACGGTCGAAGAACACGCTATCGTGACCGAATCGGATGTCATCATCGGAACTCAGAGCGAAATAGCGCTCGGCGTGCGCGGGCGAAACGTTGTCGCGGGCGAACAGGTCACCTTCGAAGGCGACATCGAGGCGACCGGCGACTGCCGCCTCGATATGTGGTGTGAGGTGGGCGGGAACGTTCTCGTCGGTGAGGACGCCTACATCGGCGAGCGCGTGTCTATCAACGGCCAACTCGTCGTCGCGGGGGATTTGGATATCGGCGACGACGTCGAAATCGAGGAGGGTTTCGATGCCAACGGCTGGATAGTCATCCGCAATCCCGTACCGACGCTCGTCTTTCTCTTTACCTACCTCACCCACCTCCTCAGAATGGGTGAAGAAGACCTCGCAGAGGACGTACTCTCGGAGGTGTTCGAAGACTACGAACACCAACCGCTCGTGATTCCGAAAACCGCAACAGTGGGAGACGATGCGTGGCGCGTCTCGACGCCGGCCCGCGTGGGTGATGGCTGTCGGCTTCACGGCAACCTCCGTGCGGAGTCGATTGCGGTGGGTGAAGACAGCGAGTTGTTCGGCAGCCTCAGGGCGCGCGAATCGATTACCGTCGAACGCGGGACGACCGTTCATGGAGATGTCACAACCCGCGGCGGTGCGGTCGAGGTTGCGGCGGACGCCCACGTTCGCGGCGACATCGCGTGTGAACAACTCCGCCTCCACGAGGGCGCAGTGGTCGAGGGAGCGATGCGCGCCCGCGGCGAGATGACCATCATTCAGGAACGAAATCGTCTCGAATCCGACCACTCCGGGACGGAAAACAAAACACAGTCAGAATCTGCCGATTCGCACGAACACCCGGATGAGACCAGAGCGGACGACGAACCGGCAGAATCGAAAGGCAGTTTCACCTCACCCGAGTAAGTGACTCATGCTCTCGCTCGCGCTCGCCGGCAAGCCAAACGCCGGCAAATCTACCTTCTTCGCGGCGGCCACGATGGCCGATGTCGATGTCGCAAACTACCCCTTTACGACCATCGACCCGAACCGCGGTATCTCCCACGTGCGTACCGAATGTCCATGTCTCGCGCGAGACGAACGCTGTGGCGACGAACACTGTCATGATGGCAAGCGCTATGTCCCAATCGAGTTGCTCGATGTCGCGGGATTGGTTCCGGGCGCACACGAGGGCAGAGGCTTGGGCAATCAGTTCCTCGACGAACTCACGAACGCCGATGTGATTCTGAACGTCGTGGATGCGTCTGGCGGGACCAATGCAGAGGGCGAACCAGTCGAAGTCGGCGCACACGACCCTGTAGAAGACATAGATTTCATCACCGAGGAAATCGAGCGGTGGCTCGCGGGCATCATCGGACGTAACTGGGAGACCGTCGAACGCCAGTCGCGCTCACCGGGTTTCGAAATCGACGACGCGCTCTCCGAGATGCTCACCGGCGTCGGGGCAAGCGAGCAAGCGATTGCGAGCACGCTGCGCGAACTCGACTATCCGACCGACCCGCGCGAGTGGACCGACGAACACAGAAGGAGACTCGCCCGCGAAATCCGCGAGCGCACCAAACCGCTCGCCGTCGTGGCGAACAAGGCTGACATCGCTCCCGACGGGAATATCGAGCGCCTGCGGGGGACAGGAAAAACGATTCCGGCGAGCGCGGAGGGTGAACTCGCGCTTCGTCGTGGCGTCGAAAGAGCGAGTATCGGCTATGACCCCGGTGATGCCGACTTTTCGATTATCAGTGACCTCTCGGATAGCCAGCGCGCACGTCTCGAAGAACTCAGAGAAGTCATGGATGCCTACGGTGGTACCGGCGTCCAGCGCGCGCTCGATGAAGCCGTCTATGGCCTGCTCGACTATATTACCGTCTATCCCGTCCAGAACGAATCGAAGTGGACCGACGGACAGGGAAACGTGCTGCCCGACGCCTTCTTGCTTCCCAGTGGTTCGACGCCGCCCGATTTGGCGTATGCCGTTCACTCAGATATCGGCGAGGGCTATCTTCATGCCGTCGATGCGCGCTCTGCCCGACGCATCGGCGACGACCACGAACTCTCTGAGGGCGATGTCGTGAAAATCGTGAGTACGGCGAAGTGATGGCTGCGTCGTTTTGGGTTTCCATCGAAGACCCACAACCGAGTCAACTGTTCCTCAGTAGCCGCAAACTCCACGACGTGAGCGGCTGGTTCGATTTCGAGGAACCGCGCTATGACCCGCTGCCCGTTCTATGCCTCGATGATGAACTGGTACTTCACCAAATCCAGTAGTTCACGGCTCACCAGCAGCGTCAAAACTGCTGCGTACAACAGAATCGTCACCACCGCTGGCTTGCTCGTATCGAGATAGCTGGCTATACCCCAATCCACGACAGTGGCCGAAACAACACCGCGAGAAACAGTAGCCCGAGAAACAGATACGACCCACGCATCAACACCTCGGTCGCACGACGGGGTTCGAGTCGCCGGGTGGCGAGCGCGACACCCCCGAAGGCAAACACGGCGACGGCGGTGCTCGGCGGAAACAGCCCCAGAAACGCGCCTGCAAGCACACCCGCGAGCGCGAGCGAAATCAGGAGGTGCGCACTCTGCCGGGCACGTTTTCGGCCGAGCACCACCGCGACAGTGTTCTTTTGAATCGAGCGGTCGTAGTCGTAGTCCTTTGCGTCGTCGATGACCTTCACCCCCGAGAGGAGCACGAGAAACACGGCGGCAAAGGCGAGTGTCTGCCCGGACAGCCCAGTGGTTTGGACGTAGTAGCCACCGAGAATGGCGACGGCGATGCCGAGCGGGTAGCCAACGGTCGCACCGACGGTGTTCATGTCGAGTTGCGGGGCGTGGAGGTAGGCAACGAGCCATGCGGGGAGGGTGATGAGTGCTGCGCCTAGCCCGACCGCGAGCCACAGCCAGCCACAACAGAGCGCAAAGCCAGTGGTCGAAAGCACCAATCCGAGCCGACAGCCACCCACCGTGAGCGGGTGGTCGTCGTCCTCGCCCCGGAGGTGAAAGTCGACGTAGCCGTCCTTGACGTGGGCGGTGTAGACCGCGAAGAACATCGCCGTCATGTGGACGACACCAACGACAGGAGTGACTGTCGAGGCGAGCGCCGCGCCGAACCATGACGCCAGAAGCGGCGGCAGCATGAACACCGGATGGATTTGGGAGGCGAGCGCCCCGAGTGCCGCCCCGACCCCGGATTCGTGGCGTGCGACGGCCATACGGAGACGGACGGCCCGCGTGGTGATAAACCGGTGGGGTGATGTGGCAAATCCAGCCGGTTCAATTCGTGCCGCTAAAGGTGCGTTTTCTTATTCATGTTTTGGTCCCATATCCTTGTGCAGGCGGCTCAGAATGGAAGACTTTCATTATCCACGGGCGGTTGTCCGAGACGGTCTCATAGAGCCACTCCCGGAAGTCGGGATAGCCGGGAATCTGGCCGAGGACGAAGAAGAAAATCGTGAGAACAGGGAACATCCGCATGAGCGTTCGCTCGGCGGCTTCCCCACACGAATACACCTCCTCGTCGGTGATGAGTTGACTGCACTCCTCATAGTCTTCGGGCAGGCGTTCTCGCTGTTCGTCCGAAAGAGCAGAGACATCCGAGATGCCGACGATTTCGAACGGCCCGTAGTAAAGCGAGTGTTCTGCAACCCACGTACAGAAATGACAGCTATCGTCATAGACGATGAGCGGTCGGTTCTCGATGTTTCGTTGTGTCATACTCACTGTTCGGACGGCGGATGAATGCGTGTTCGGCCTGCCAAATCAGGTATTCGGACGGAGTTCCGCCTATCGAAATACAATCCAATGCGTTGTTACCGGACCGCGCTCGCGGCATCGGCCATGACTTCGATGGCGTCTTTCAGGTCCTCGATTCCCGTGGCGTACGAGATTCGGGCGTAGCCCGCGCCGCGCTCGCCGAACGCCTCTCCCGGAACGACGACCACCCCGCGCTCGATGCATTCTTCGACCCAGCCCTCGGGCACGGCGGG